>JBIIQL010000132.1:0-8036 GCA_044342095.1 Pirellulales bacterium | reverse complement strand
ATGTCGGAGAGGATGCCGTGGATCCGCGACTGCATCTCGTGGGCGAAGCCGGCCATCACGGCGTTGACGACGATCATCGTCGCTACGCCGAGGGTCACGCTGATGACGCTCGCCAGGGCGATCCAGCGGGTGCGAAGGTAGCGCCAGCAGAGGAGGAGGGTGTACAAGGGGGTCAGTCCTCGGTCTGCGGGCGGTGGATGGGGAAGAGGATCACGTCGCGGATCGAGGCCGACTGCGTGAGGAGCATCACGAGCCGATCGATACCGATCCCGAGGCCCCCTGCCGGCGGCATGCCGTGCCGGAGGGCGCGGATGAAGTCGGTATCCATGCGGGCCATCGATTCGTCGTCGGCGAGCCCAGCCAGCTGCGTACGGAAAAGCTCCTCCTGGAGGTCGGGATCGTTGAGCTCGGTGTAGGCGTTGGCCAACTCCATCCCGGCGACGTAGAGCTCGAACCGCTCGGCGATGTGCGGCTGCCCCGCCTTCCGCTTGGTGAGCGGGCAGATCGCGGCGGGGTAGTCGATCACGAACGTCGGGGCCGAAAGGGTCGACTCGCAGGTCGCCTCGAAGAGCTCGCTCTTGATGACGTCGGGGTGGCGGCCGGCGGTGTCGATGCCACGGCTGGCGGCCGCGGCGACGATGCTCGCCGGGTCGGAGGGATCGCAGCCGACCACCTCGCGGAGGAGATCGTCGTACTTCACCCGACGGAACGGCTTGGAGAGATCGATCTCGTGTCCCATCCACTGCACCGTCGGCGGCGTCCCGGCGACCTTCGCCGCATCACGGATGATCGCCTCGGTGAGATCCATCATCGAGACGTAGTCGCCGTAGGCCTCGTAGGCCTCGAGCATCGTGAACTCGGGGTTGTGCCGCGGGCTCACTCCCTCGTTGCGGTACACCCGCCCGAGCTCGAAGACGCGCTCCATGCCGCCGACGAGGAGCCGCTTGAGATGGAGCTCGAGCGCGATCCGGAGGACGAGCCCCATGTCGAGGGCGTTGTGGTGGGTCTTGAAGGGGCGGGCGGCCGCACCGCCGGCCGAATCCTGGAGCGTCGGCCCCTCGATCTCGAGGTAGCCGCGGTCGAAGAGCGTCTGCCGCACCGAGGCGACGATCCGGCTGCGGGCGATGAAGCGCTCGCGCACCCCTTCGCCATGGATCAGGTCGACGTAGCGCATCCGCTGCTTGAGCTCGGTGTCGACAAGCCCATGGAACTTGTCCGGCGGCGTCTCGATCGACTTCGTGAGGAACGTCAGCGCCGAGGCGAATACGGTCAGTTCACCGGTCTTCGAATAGCCGAGCCGGCCGTCGACGCCGATCAGATCGCCCAAGTCGAGGCAGTCGACGACCTTCCAATTCTCGGGGCCGACCTGCTTCTTCCCGAGCATGATCTGGATCCGCCCGGAGCGATCGGCAAGCGAGATGAAGACGAGGCTCCCGGCGCTCCGCTGGAGCATGATCCGCCCGGCCACGCGGACGGTAGGGCCGTCATCCGCGGGCGGCTCCCCTTCGGGGCGCTTGAGGGGCTCCCCCTGCTCGCGCACCGCGGCGATCGACGCGGCCCCGTCGAACCGGCTTCCCCACGGATCGAGCCCCAGTTCGGCGAGCTTGCGGAGCTTGTCGCGCCGGGCTTTTTCCAGGCCGGCAGCGATGCCGCCGGTCTGGAGAGGGCCGGTGGAGGGATCATCGGAGGGAGCGGGGGGGACTGGCGGCATGCTCGACCGGGAGAAGGAGGAGGTTCGGGCGGAAGGAAGCGGGAATTGTCCGGTGTGGCCCGGAAATCGAGAAGAGCAGTCGTACCCGGAGTTCCGGCCCCTTTTCCGCCACGAACCGCCGTTTCGGCGGCAAGGTCCTGTCCTCCACGTCGATTCCCCGGGTACAAACGCCGGGTCGGATTCCCCCTTCCGCTCTCCCTGGGGCATGCCAGCACTGTGCCATCGACACCCGCTCCGGAACTGTTTTCGATCGAATTGCGCTCGGCGCGGTGGGGGGAGCTCGTCGCGTGGTATCGGAACGTCCTCGGTCTGAAGGTGCTCATTCGCGCCCTCGACGACGGCTACGCGCTCCTTCAGGCAGGCTCGGCAAGGCTCGCGATCCTCGAGCGTCCGGAGGCGCCCCCGGCGAGCCATCGCTGGAGCCTCGGCTTCGAAGTCGCCGACCTGGCCGCCTGTCGCGACCGGCTGCGGATGGCAGGCGCGGAGGTCCACGAGCCGCCACCGAATCCCGAGGGCTTTCGGGAGATCGTGACCCACGACCCCGACGGCAACCGGCTGCGGCTCTTCGCCTGGGAGTGAGGGGGCTGCCCTTCGGCGGGAGGACTGCCGTGGCGGCTCAGCCCCATTCCGTCCAGGAGCCGGTGGCGATCACGTAGCCGGCCAGACAGGCGTTGATCGTGGCGTGGGCCACGATTGCGTCGGAGAGCCGGCGGCGCTGATAGAGGGCCAGCGCGAAGGCCAGCCCCGCGAGGGTGGCCCGCTGCCAGTCGCCGCCGTGCATCAGGCCGAAGGCGAGCGACGACGCCAGGAACGACAGCCAGGTGAAGGTCCCCACCGGCACACGCTCGACGTCGTCGTCGATGAGACGACGAGCGAGGAAGCCACGGAACACGAGCTCTTCGGCGATCGGCACCGTGATCGTGTATCCGGCCACGCGGAACAACAGCCAGAGCAGGGCCCAGGGCTGGCCGAGCTGGGCCGGGTCCATGGCGGCGACCTTCTCCGGATCCTCGAGGCCATAGCCGGGGGCGAGCGCCATCCAGACGAGGAACGTGACCACGCCGATGGCGAGGGCCACGATCGAGAACGGCTCGGGGCCGGGAGCATAGTGCCGGCGGAGTGACCAGAGCACCGCCGCGACCGCGATCACCCGGAGCGGATAGAGATAATTGAAGCCACTGGTGAAGGCCTGGGTGAGGATCGTGACGGCGGTGAGGACGAGGAAGGGGAGGAGGCAGGCCACGGTGGATGGCCCATACAACGCCCCGGGCTCGAGAGGCGACCCGGCCGTGGGAACGGGCGACGGGCTCGTGATGGCGTGATCCGAGGAGCCGGCCCCACCCGCCGGCAGGCCGGCGTCAGCCGGGACAACGAGGGTGAAAAACCGCATCTGCTGGGCGACCCAGATCGTGCCGAGCCCGACGATGAGGAACGTGATCCAGCCCGCTTGGGAGTGGAAGCCGTCGACGGCGATCTTCGGATCGATCCAGATGCCGACGAGGATCAGCGCCGTGATCCGCAGCACGTTGGCCATCCAGATCAGGAGGATGCCGACCGGGAAGAGGAGGAACGACTGCGGGAAGCGATGAATGCCGCGGAACCACCACAGATACCCGGCGAGCATCGTCGTGATCAGGCCGATCCCCTGGAAGCCACCACACTCCGACTTGATCTTCACGCGGAAGGCTTCCGTCCCGATGACGAACGGCTCGGGTCTGACAACGGGGCCACCGGCAAAGGGGGCTAGGAGGCGCTCGACAAGATCGACGGTCGTGCCACCACTCATGTCCCAGAAGAGTTGGGTGAAGTCCTCGAGGTGGACCATCCCCCACAACATCGCGGTGATCCCGGCAAGGCTTCCGAGAAGCGGGAGCGCGTCGGCCCCCCGCGGAACCCACAGCCCCACGACCGACGCCAGCCAGGCAGAGGCCAAAGCCATCGCGAGGAGGAGCTGCCCGTGAAGGCCGAGAGCTGGCTCGATCGCGCCGGCAGACACGCCGCCGAGGCCCGCGAGGAGGGCGACGAACGCCAGCCCGTTGGCCGCGAGGCGCCGCGGGGAAAACCCCGACGAGCGGTAGTCGGGGACATGGCGTCGCGCGTGGAACAGGAGGATCGCGGTGAACGCCAGAACGACGATCCGCCACCGGTTGAAGCCGGTGACGTCCTCGAGGTCGTTGCGGAGGGCGCGGAGTGTTCCCCCGAACAGGCCGGCGAGGATGCCGGCCTCTACGGCGATGATCGCGACACGGGCCGCAAACGCCTGCCAGGGCGGGTGGCGAGAGTCGTCTGCGGATGGTGTCGATGGCACGGACATGGACTTTGGTTCGGAAGCTTCGTCGCTCCGCTCACGGGCCCGGGAGGGGGCCGGTGGTCGACAGCTTGATCCGACAGAGATGGGAATCGGCGGTCATGTAGAGCGTCTTTCCGTCATCGCCGAATCCGCAGTTGGCCGTCGCCTGACCGGTGAGGATCGTGCCGAGATGGGTGCCATCGGCGGCGAGGATGAGGACGCCGCCGGGGCCGGTCGCGAAGACATTTCCGGCGGTGTCGACCTTGAGGCCGTCGGGAAGTCCCTTCTTCCGCTCCTGGAAGAGCTTCGTACCGTCGAAGAAGGTCTTGCCAGCATCGAGCGTGCCGTCGGCCTGGACGTTGAACACCTTCCAGATCGGGGCCTGGGGATCGGACTGCGCGACATAGAGCCGCTTCTCATCGGGGGAGAAGCAGATGCCGTTGGGACGGGTCATCGTGTCACACAGGAGTGTCACCGCGCCGTCGGGGGTGACGCGATAGACGCCGCAGAAGTCGAGCTCGCGGCGCTCGTCATCGAAGCCCTTGGGAAGACCGTAGGGGGGATCGGTGAAGTAGATCGCCCCGGAGGAGTGGACGGCGACGTCGTTGGGACTGTTGAAACGCTTCCCCTTGTAGTTGTCGGCGACGGTCCGCTTGCCACCGCCGGGGGTGAGCCGGCTGACACGGCGATCGCCATGTTCGCAGGAGATGAGGTTGCCCTGACGATCGAGCGTGAGGCCATTGCTCCCCCGCTCACTCCCATACGCACCCGGGCCGGTGAAGCCGGCCGGCTCGAGGTAGGTCGACAGCCCCTCGCCCTGCTTCCAGCGATTGACCCGGTTGCGGGGAATGTCGCTGAACAGGACGGCGCCATCGGCCTTCACCCACACCGGCCCCTCGGCCCACTCGAAGCCACTGGCGAGGACCTCGATGACGGCCCCCTTCGGCACGAGGCTGTCAAAACGCGGGTCGAGTCGTTCGATCGAGCCGAGCGTGGGGAGGAGATCGGCGGGGCCACCCTCTTCGGCTCGGGCCGTGGGAATGGCAAAGAGGATCGCGAGGCACAACAGCGACAGGCGGCGCATGGCGGATTCCTTCGGGAGCGGCAGTTGAGGGGGCCACGGCGAACCGCCGCGATGACGGATGCCCCCCCGGGCTGGCGGCAGTCTACCCGATCATCCCGGCTGCTCCATCAAGCTGTCATCGTCCCAGGCCCCTCCCCGCGATCCTGGTCCGACGGCAAACCACAGCGTCACCGCGGCCATGAGCAGGGCGAACACGAGGACGAGCGTCATCGCGATCCCCATCGCGCAGCCCGCCTGACCGTCGTTGGTGCGGTGGGAGGAGAGCTGGGATTCGGTGAGGGACCCCCCGGCATCCCCCGGCGCGGACGAGGGCTCACTGTTGACCGAGCTGTCGATCGCCAGGAGGAAGGCCCTGGCATAGCGGAAGAGCCAGAGCGGCAGGGCCACGGCCACGGCCAGGCAGACGGCCAAAGCCTGTTCGGCCGAGCAGCCGGCACCGAGGACGAGGAGGCCGTAAAGGGCGATCGTCGTCAGGGCCGTGACGCCGTAATTAATGTAGATCGACCCGAGATAGAAGCCTGGTTCGCGGCGGAAATCGAGGCCGCAAACGGTGCACCGGGGCTCCATCCGGAACCATCCGGCAAACAGGCGGCCCGTGCCGCACTGAGGGCAGCGGAGGCCCAGGGCGTGGCGGAGCGGGGCGGGAAGGCTGGGCAGGGGCATGGGGGGATGGGGCGGGGATGCCGCCAGAGCCTCCGGGGAACCGTTGCCATCGGTGCGAGCGTCGCGACCGTCAGGGGAGGAACGGCGGGCAGGCCAATCCGCCGAAACCCCTGTGTATGGTATCGGAGCGGGGGCGGGCGTGCCGTCGGTCTCCGGAGCGGGGCGTGGGATTCATGAACGACAACGAAGAATACGTGCGGGAGTTCCTCGTCGAATCGGCCGAGAATCTCGACCAACTCGACCGGGATCTCGTCGCCCTCGAGGAGAACCCGCGCGACTCCCAGCGACTGGCGAGCATCTTCCGCACCGTCCACACGATCAAGGGGACGAGCGGGTTCTTCGGCTTCGCCAAGCTCGGGGCGATCACGCACAGCGGCGAGCATCTCCTCGGCCAACTCCGCGACGGCAAGATCGATCTCGACGACGATGTCACCGGTGTCCTTCTCACGCTCGTCGATGCCGTCCGTTCGATCCTCGAGCGGATCGAGAAGACGGGTGGAGAAGGGGAGAGCGATTTCCACGATCTCTCCCAGTCGCTCGATCGGGTCGCCTTCGAGGCGGCCAAGCGCCGGGAGGACGGCGGCGTGGTCGTCACCCGCCTTACGCCGCCGCCGGCGCAAGCGTCGGCCCCGGTCGCGCCGGTCGAAGTGAGCCTGCCGCCCGAACCAGAGCCCGCGCCGGCCCCGCCGCCCGTCGCGGAGATCGGCGCGGAGATCGCCGCCGTGGCGCTGCCTGAGTCACCAGCCGCGCCGATCGTGCCAGCGAGCGCGCCGGCGACCACGACGGCCGCCACGGTGGAGGCCGACGCGGTGCCGCTCCCGACGGCGCCGATGACCATGGCTGACGCTGGCGCTGCCGCAGCATCGCCCGCCCCGCTCTCGGCCCCGCGAGCGAGGCGGCCGGCGGTCGCCGAACAATCGATCCGCGTCGACGTCGGCCTCCTCGGCACGCTCGTCGATCTCGTCGGCGAACTCGTCCTTGCCCGCAACCAACTCGAGTCGACCGTCCGCCACAAGACGGCCTCCCGGGGGGACGAGCACCCCGAGCTCCTCAAGGTCGTCCACCGCATCGACACGGTCACCGCGTCGCTCCAAGCGGCGGCCATGAAGACGCGGATGCAGCCGATCGAGCAGGTGTTCAGCAAGTTTCCGCGGATCGTCCGCGACCTCGCCGTGACCTGCGGCAAGGAAGTGACTCTCGAGATCGACGGGGCTGACACCGAACTCGATCGCTCGCTCATCGAGACGATCCGCGACCCGCTCACGCACCTTGTCCGCAACGCGGTCGATCACGGCATCGAGGCGCCGGAGGTGCGCGTGGCCCGGGGCAAGCCCGCGGCCGGCCGGTTGTCGCTGCGGGCCTACCACGAGAGTGGTCAGGTGATGGTGGAGATCCGCGACGACGGCGGCGGGATCCCGGTCGATGCGGTGCGGAAGAAGGCCGTGGCGAAGGGGCTCCTCAGCGCCGAGCAGGCCGCGTCCCTCCCCGATGATCGTGTCCTCCAGTACATTTTCGAGCCAGGCTTCTCGACCGCCGCCAAGGTCACCGATGTGTCGGGCCGGGGCGTCGGCATGGATGTCGTGCGGACGAACATCGAGGCGATTGGAGGGGCGGTCGACATCGGGAGCGTCCCCGGCTCGGGGACCACCGTCCGGGTGCGGATCCCTCTCACTCTGGCGATCATCCCGGCGTTAATCGTCTCCTCCGGCAGCCACCGATTCGCGATCCCCCAGGCGGCGGTGCGCGAGCTGATCGCGCTCCGTGCCGGCACCAACGGCTCGGCGGTCTCCGTCGAGGGCCTCGAGGGGGCCCCGGTGATGCGTCTCCGCGGCCGCCTCCTGCCGCTGGTGTTCCTCGGGGAGATCCTCGGCCTGGAGGCGGACGCGGCCCCCGGCCACGCTCCGCTGGGGACGGTCGTCGTTCTCCGCAGTGACGAGGTTGAGTACGGCCTCGTCGTCGATGGTGTCACCGTCAGTGAGGACATCGTCGTCAAGCCGATCGTGGCGGTCCTCGTGGCGCTGGGGCTCTACGCCGGCGCGACCGTCCGCGGCGACGGTGCGGTGGTGCTGATCCTCGATCCCCGCGGCATCGCCCATGCCGCGAAGGTGCCCCCGCGGCCGGCGTCGGATCGCCTGGCGGAGGCCGCGGCGAGCGAGGCGATGCCACTCGATCGCTACCTCGTCTGCGAATCGCCGGCGGGGCGCGTGGTCGCGGTGCCGCTGGAGGAGGTGGCCCGCCTCGAGACATTCCCCTGTGAACGCATCCAGCATGCCGCCGGCCACATGGTG
>JBIIQL010000131.1:0-8039 GCA_044342095.1 Pirellulales bacterium | reverse complement strand
GCCGTCAGCGACACCAGGAGCACGCTGAAGGCACGGCTGTGGACGTCGACCTGGAAGCCCTGCGGCGAGAGCCAGGGGATCATGCCCATGAAGCCGAGGAGCCCGAGGGCGATCACGGGAAGGAGCCAGGCTGCCACCCCCTTCGGCCCGAAGCCATCGGCCTCCCCTTCGATGTTCCAGTGGGTGGGGACGACGTCGGGGAGACTGGGGTAGAGCCAGGCGGAGATGCCAAGCGCAGTGGCGATCAGGGCGAGCGAGACGATCACGGCAGCACGGGGCATGGGAGCACCTCAGGGGGATTCCGGCATTCTAAACCGAGAAACCCTTGCTGCGGTCGGCGTTACCCCGCCCGACAGAGCGTGGCCCCGCAGACGCCGGGCAGGGCTCACGGTATCGTTGTGGAATGCCCGCCCGTCTCACGCCACTCGCCGCGATCCCCGTGCCGCCGCCGCGGCCCGACGAGACGTATGCCTTCGAGGGGCCGGAAGGGCCGATCCGGTTTGTCGGGCTGAAAGCGCTCCTCGGCGCCGCCGACTTCCCCAAGGCGGGAGACCGGCACGCGGGCCTTGCGGCTGCCGACGAGACGGCTCGCGAGGCGGCCCGGTCGATCCTCGCCGGGCTCACGATCGCCCATCTCCACGAGCGTCCCCTCCTCGCCGCCGATGGCCGCATCGACGACGTGATGCGCGTCAACTACGACGTCGAGGCCGACGTCTATGCCGAGATCGCCCACTCGAGCATCGGGGCGTTCAAGGATCGCCTCCTCGCCGAATCGGGGGAGGAAGCTGTCCGCCTCGGTCGCGGCCTCACCGGCGTCACTGCCGCCGCGGTCGCGAAGCTCTGCGACATCCACGAGCTCGTCCTCCTCTCCCGGCGGATCGTCAATCCGACCCGGGCCCGCACGCTCCTCGGGGCGCGCGGCACGCTCTCCTCCCGACTCCAGCCCAACCATCCCACCGACGACCCGCGCGGGATCGCGCTGCTCACCTGGTGGGGCCTGTCGATGGCCGCCGGCGACGCACTCCTCGGCGTCAACCCCGCGATCGACACCGTCGCCAACGTCTCCGCCGTCCTTCGCCTCCTCGACGACCTCCGCCGCCGGTCAGGCGCGCCGACGCAGATCTGCGTCCTCTCCCACATCAAGACGCAGCTGGCGGCACTCGACGGGGGAGCGCCAGTCGAGATCCTTTTTCAGAGCCTCGCCGGCACCGAAGCGACGCTCACCGCCGAGTTCGACGTCACGATCGATCTCCTCGACCATGGCTGGCGGACGATGGAGAGGCGCGGGCCCCTCAAAGGCACGGCGCCGCAATTCATGTACTTCGAGACCGGTCAGGGAAGCGAGTTCTCCTACGGCCGCCACGACGGCATCGACATGACGACGACCGAGGCCCTCTGCTACGGCCTGGCGCGGCGCTACGATCCGTTCATGATCAACAACGTCACCGGCTTCATCGGCCCGGAGACCCACGCCGACAATTTCGAGCTCCTTGTCGCGAGCCTCCAGGATCTCTTTCTGGCCAAGCTCCTCGGCCTGCCGATGGGGATCGGCAGCTGCTACACGCTCCATGCCGGCAGCGGCCTCGAGGGACAGCAGGCGACGACCGAGCTCCTCGCGGCCGGCGGCGCCACCTACTTCATGGACGTCGCCCTCAACACCGATCGGATGCTCGCCTACTTCGACACCAGCGCCCACGACAACCAGACCCTCCGCGAGATCCACGGCCGCGAAACCGCCGGGGAGTTTCTCGCCTGGTGCCTCGGCCGCGGGATCCTCGCCCGCGACGCTGCCGGCGCGGTCGTCCGCGGCCCGGCGTGGGGGCGGCCGGAGCGGTTCGCCCAGTCGCCCGAGGAGTTTGCGGAGCTTGTCGCGGCGACACCGGCGCTCCATGGCTTCGAGACCGCCGGCCCGCGCCCCGCCGACGTTGTCTCTCGCCGGGTCCGGTTTCATCAGGCGGTAGGTCGGGGAGCCGTCCACCTCCCCCTCGATGTCGAGAAGCTGCGGACGATCCTCCCCGTCCGCGAGATCGCCACCGAGGCCGCCACGCACGAGACCCACCTCGCCGCGCCAGCCCTCGGCACGCGTCCGACCGCCGCCGCCCTCGCGAGCCTCTCGGCCGAGCCGTTCCCGGTGCAGATCCTCATCTCCGACGGCCTCTCGGCGGCGGCCGTTCATCACAACCTCCCCGATCTCCTTCCCCTCCTCATCGAGGGGCTCGCCGCCCGAGGGATCGGCGTCGGCGTGCCACTCGTCGCCCGCCATGGGAGAGTGAAGCTCGCCGAGCCGGTGGGGGAGCGGCTCAACGCCGATCTCGTCATCCACCTCATCGGCGAGCGACCGGGGGGAGATGCGCTCTCGTCGCGGAGCCTGTCGGCCTATCTCGTCTACCGCCTGCCCGACGAGGTCCGCGGCCCGGCCGCGCAGGCCAGCGGCCACGATGGGATCACGCACGAAGCGACGGTGATCTCCAACATCTATTCCGGCGGCCTTCCGCCGGTGGAGGCTGCCGCCGCCATCGTCGAAAAGGCCGTCGCCATCCTCGCAAGCCGTGCCGCCGGCAACCGCCTCGAGGGGATCCTCGCCGGTGCCGGCTGAGGAGCGCGGGGCTCACGCCACCGGCACGACGGCGTCGCCGGGACGGGCCCGGTTCATTCCGAGGGCCTCGAGGAGCGCCGTGAGCCGTTCCCCGAGCGCCGTGCGGTCGGCGAGTTGCTTCGCCGACGCCGGTTGCCGGGAGGGCCCCATGCGGAATCCTCGGCACGACGCCGCCACGCGATAGCCCTCGGGAAAATCGGCCCCCTGCATCGCCATGTCGAACAGCTCGATGATCCGCGGCTGGAGTCGCATCGCCCCCTTCACGTCTCCCGCCATCGCCATGTCGTACACCGCGCGCGTCATCTCGGGCATGATCCCGCTGGTCGCCACCGTGGCGCCGCTGCAGCCGACCAAGAGCATCGACGTGAGTGCCGGATCCCAGCCGGTGAGGAACGAGAACCCCGGGCGGACCGGGCGGACCGCGGCGATCAAGCGCTGCATGTGGGAGATGTCGCCGCTGGAATCCTTGATGCCGATGATCCGCGGAAACTCCTCTGCGAGCCGACGGACGACTGGAATCTCGATCGGCGAAGCGAGCATCGGGATGTGGTAGAGCGTGACGTCGATCGGGCTGTGGGCACCGATCTCGCGAAAATAGGCTTCGACGCTTTCTGCGGAGAGCCGGTAGTAATACGGCGCGACGACGGCCACCGCCCGGGCCCCGGCGTCGAGGCAGTGCTCGCAGGCACGGATCGTCTCGGCGGCCGTTCCCTCGGCGGCACCGGCGACGACCGGCACGCGTCCCCCGGCTGCCTTGCAGACGATCTGGACGATCTTCCGCCGTTCCTCGACGGTGAAGCGGAGGAACTCGCCGGTCGAACCATTGGGGTAGAGCCCATGGACACCCCGGTCGACGAGCCACTGCACGTACCGGAACAGCTCTTCCTCGTCGATCCGCCCCTTGGCATCCAGCGGCACCATGTGGGGGACGAGGATGCCGGTGATCGCGGGGGTGTGGCTGGCGGCGGTCATGCTCGGGCGTGCTCCTGAAACGGGATGGGGAAACCCAAAGCGTACACCCACCTGCCCCCGCTCGGCCACCCGCGGTAGCATCAAACGACACGAAACCGACTCGCAATCCCCTCCCCTTTCCCCGCAGGAATCGGACCATGGCCGGATCGGCCCGCGGACATTCGATCGACACGATCCCCACGCCGGCGCTCGTGCTCGATGCGGCGAAGGTGCGGCACAACATCGCGCGGATGGCGGCCTACACGAAGGCCTTCGGCCTCGCCAACCGTCCCCACACGAAGACCCACAAGAGCATCGCCATCGCCGGCCTCCAAATCGCCGCCGGCGCCACCGGCTTGACGGTGGCGAAGGTCGGGGAAGCGGAAGTCCTCGCCCGCGCGTTTGCCGACCGCGAGCCCGACATCCTCGTCGCCTATCCCGCCGTCGATCCGGCGCGGACGGTGCGCCTCGCCGCCCTCGCCCGCACGGCCACGATCCGCGTCGCCGTCGATAGCCCCGAGGCGATCGCCGCCCTTTCCGCCGCCGCCGCGGCTGCCGGGACCACGATCGGGATCCTCGTCGACCTCGACGTCGGCTCGGGGCGGACCGGCGTCCCCTCCGCCGCGAGGCTCGTGGCCCTCGCCGAGGCCGTCGATCGCGCCCCGGGCCTCCGCCTCGACGGGATCTTCTACTACCCGGGGCACGTGACGGTGCTCCCCAGGGATCAGGCCGTACCACTCGGGCTCGTTGCCGAAAAGCTCGCCGAGGCGATCGGCTGCTTCGATGCCGGCGGCCTGTGCCGGGAGATCGTGTCGGGAGGCTCGACGCCCACGGCCTACCAATCGCACCTCGTCCGCGGCGGCACCGAGATCCGCCCTGGCACCTGCGTCTACAACGATCTCAACATCGTCCGCGGCGGCTTCGGCTCGCTCGACGACTGTGCGGCGCGCGTCGTCTGCACGGTCGTCAGCGACGCGGTCAACGATCAGGTGATCCTCGACGGTGGCTCGAAAACGCTCACCATGGATCGCTGTGGCCCCGCCCCCGATTCCGGCCACGGCCTGATCGTCGAATATCCCGACGCCTTCATCGGGAAGCTCACCGAGGAGCACGCCCAGGTCGATGTCAGCCGCTGCGCCACGCGGCCGCGCGTGGGGGAACGCGTGACCGTGATCCCCAACCACGTCTGCCCCGTGGTCAATCTCCACGACACGGCTTGGTGGTGGGAAGCCGACGGCAGCCTCCAGGTGCTGCCCATCGACGCCCGCGGCAAGCTTTCCTGACTGGCCGATCACGGCATCCCCCCGGCCGGCGTTGCCCGTCGATGTCGGCCCGAGCCATACTCAGAGGTTCGGCGGGGCAGCGCTAGGTTTGCGCTTCCCTGCGTCTTCGCCACGGGAGTCGTCATGACGTCGCTTGCACCCCGCTTTCGCCTCGTTGCCACCGGTGTCGGGACGCTGCTCGCCGTGGTTACGACGCTCCTCCCGCTGCCCGCTCCTGCCAGCCCCCCCGTGGCCCCCACCGAGGCCCTCTCCCCGGCCGAGCAGCGGGAGAAGTTCCGCCTCCCGGAGGGATTCGCGATCGAGCTTGTCGCCGCCGAGCCGGAGATCCAAAAGCCGATGAACCTCGCCTTCGACGCGCGCGGCCGGCTGTGGGTCACCCATTCGATCGAATATCCGTTCGCTCCGAAGGAAGGGGCTCCGCACCGCGACGGGCTCACCGTCCTCTCCGACTTCGGCCCTGATGGCCGGGCCCGGAAGGCGGTCCGCTTCGCCGACGATCTCAACATCCCGATCGGCGTCCTCCCCCTCGGGCTTGGTGACGAAGCGATCGTCTGGTCGATTCCCAACATCTGGAAGCTCTCCGACACCGACGGGGACGGCAAGGCCGACACGCGCGAGATCCTCTACGGCCCGTTCGACTTTATCGACACCCACGGCGATCAGAACTCGTTCCGGCTCGGACCCGATGGCTGGGTCTATGCCTGCCACGGCTTCCGCAACGATTCGAAGGTCAAGCTCAAGGGGGAGGGAGAGGTCGTCCTCGCGATGCAGTCGGGGAACACCTACCGCTTCAAGCCCGATGGCTCCGCGATCGAGCAGGTCACCTGGGGACAGGTCAACCCCTTCGGGATGTGCTTCGATTCCCTCGGCAACCAGTTCTCCGCCGATTGCCATTCGCGCCCCGTGACGATGCTCCTCCGCGGAGGCATCTACGAGAGCTTCGGCAAGCCGCACGACGGCCTCGGCTACGCCCCGGCGATGACCGGCCACGACCATGGCTCCACCGGGATCGCGGGGGCGCTGGTGTACGACGACTCAGAAGGCTTTCCCGCCGACTACCAGGGGAACCTGTTCGTCGGCAACGTGATCACGAACACCGTTCACCGCGACCGACTCCAGTGGAAGGGATCGTCGCCGTGGGTCGAATCCCCGGAGGATTTTCTCGGCTGCGACGACTGGTGGTTTCGCCCGGTCGATCTCCAGATGGGCCCCGACGGTGCCCTCTACGTCGCCGACTTCTACAACTGCATCATCGGCCACTACGAGGTCGACCTCCTCCACCCACGCCGCGATCGGGAGCGGGGGCGGATCTGGCGGGTGGTGTGGAAGGGGAAGGGCGCGACGGAGACCAGCAGAGCGGCGCCGGTCGACGTCTCGCGAGCTTCCCCCGAGAAGCTCTTCCAGCTCCTCGCGTCTTCCAACCAAACCGTCCGTCGGCTCGCCTTCGAGCGGCTCCTGGCCCGCGGTGCGACCGACGAGCGCGTCCCCCGCGACTGCCTCGTGCTCGCCTCCGACACCGCAGCGCCGTCAACCGCTCGGGCCCTCGCGACCTGGATCCTCGCTCGGCTCGACCGGCTCGATGCACTCAGCATCGAGCGGCTCTCGCAGGATCCGGAGCGAATGGTGAGGGTCCATCTCGTCAGGGCTCTCGATGCCGCGGCTGGGTGGCCGGGCTTCGATGGCGAGCGGGTGGCGACGGTGACGCGGATGCTCGCCGATGACGACGCGATCGTCCGTCGGGCCGCGGCCGAGGCCCTCGGCAGCCATCCGTCGCGAGCCACCCTCTCCCCGTTGCTCGGAGCCCTCCGCGCCGCCGACGCCGCCGACGTCCAACTCGTCCACGCCCTCCGCATCGCCATGCGCAACCATCTCCGCTCCGCCGCCGGCGGGCGTGCCGTGGCCCCGGCGGACCTCGCCACATGGCATTTCCTCCCCGGCGACCGCGAGCGGCTCATCGACGTGCTGCTCGCGGTGCCCGACGCCGAGGCGGCGTGGCAGGCGTTCATGATGGCTCAGTCCGGCGGAGCGCTCCTCGAGCGCGCCTCGTCGGGCGTCGCCCGGCTCTGCCCCGATGAGCGGATCGCGGAGGCGGTGACCCTGACCCTGACCCTGACGCGTGACGCCTCAGGCGACGATGCCGGCGCGGAAAAGCGGCTGTTCGCCGCTTTCTTCGAAGGCCTCGGCCAAGCGCGCAAGCGCCTCACGCCCGGCACGACGCTCGCCGAGTGGGGGGGAAAGCTCGCGGCCGGGGTCCTCGCCCGGCACGAGGGGCGTCACGCCGCGGAGACGCTCGTGGCGCTCAAAGTCGTCGAGCAGCTGCCGTCGGCCGCGCCGGTGGATGCGGTCGCCGCGATCCTCACCGACCGCGTCCTGCCCGCCGACGTCCGCTCCGCCGCAGCCGCGACACTCCAAAGCCTCGCGCCCGAAACGGCCGGGCCGATCCTCGCAACGGTGGCCCTCGATGCCGGCGAGCCCGCACCACTCCGGGAAGCGATCTTCCGCCAACTCGGTGGCATCGATGCTGACGCGAGCCGGGAGACGCTCTGCGAGGTGGTGGCCACGGCGCCGCCGTCGCTCCGGCAGGCGGCGGCCTGGGCCCTCGCCACGCGGCCGGCCGGGGCCGAGCGGCTCCTCCAACTGGTCGCCGCCGGCAAGACCACCGGCGCCGTCCTCCAATATGGGCCAGTGTCGGAACGGCTCCGAGCCTCGAACATTGCCGATCTCGACGCCCGTCTCGGCGACCTGACGCGCGATCTCCCCGCCGCCGACGAGGCGATCCGGCAGCGGATCGAACGGGTCGCCGCGGCCCACGCCCAGGGCCAGGCGTCGGTCGACATCGGCCGCGGCCTGTTCAACAAAGTCTGTGCCAACTGTCACAGGCTCGGTGGCTTCGGGCCCGCGATCGGCCCGCAGCTCGACGGCATCGGGCAGCGGGGAAGCGAACGACTCCTCGAAGACATCCTCGATCCGGCCCGCAACGTCGACGAGGCCTTCCGGCTCACGACCGTGGTCACGACCGATGGCCGGGCGATCTCGGGGCTCAAGCTCCGCGACGACGGTGGCGATCTCGTCCTCGCCGACACCGAGGGCAAGGAGATCCGCGTCCCGACCGCCGACATCGAGGAGACGAGCGTCTCCCGGCTCTCACCGATGCCAGCCAACGTCGCCGAACTCATCGGCGAGGAAAACGTGCCGCATCTCCTCGAGTT
>JBIIQL010000130.1:0-8075 GCA_044342095.1 Pirellulales bacterium | reverse complement strand
GAGAATCGCCTCCCCCCAGAGTTCGTTGTTGGTGGCCGGATTGAGCTTGGCAGGGTCGCGTCCCATGGCGATTGCCTCGGCCCTCGAGAATCGTTCCCAGGCGATCGCCAGAATGTTGCCGTTGGGGAGCCGGATCGAATCGTGGTGGAGCTGATACTTGGAATCCGCGAGCGTGTAGCTCCACACCGGCTTGTTGTTCCAGTCAATGATCTCGATTCGTCCGGTCGATCCGTTGCTGCCGAAGGCGCGCTGAGCGGGGGCAAGCATCGTGTTGCGGAGGATCGAGCCATCCTCCTGGAGATAGACCGCCGTCGTTCCCCCCGTGCCCGTCCAGGAATGGACCTCTTGTCCGTTGGTGTCGATGAGGTGCGTCCTGGGGCTGAGCGAGCCATTGAAGAGGGTGTAGCCCTCCTGGGCGCCCGGAGCGTTGACGAACAGTCCCACGGTCTGCGCGAGCGCCAACCGTGTCTCGAGCGACTCGATGCCGGCGAGCGTGGCTCGTGGGCGGCGCGATGGCTTCTTGGAGGACTTCGTACGGGAGAGGGCGGCGCGGGCGGGCGTGGCCATGGGAGATCCCTGAAAACGATGGGGCTTGATCGGAAGCGGAAGGCCGGAGTTTCTACCGGTCAGGAAGGCAGGGTAATTCAGGGCTCCTGGGCAATCCAGGTTTTGGTGCCTGCTGGAACCCCGATTCCGCCCAAAGACGCGTTCCAAGGCCCGTTCCCTGGGGCCCGCAAGGCGGCTACCCCCTCCTAGGAGGGGGTAGCTCAGGAGAGAAGGTCGCGGACGACGGTGCCGGAAACGTCGGTGAGGCGGTGGTCGCGGCCGGCGTGGCGGAACGTGAGCCGCTCGTGATCGAGGCCGAGGAGATGGAGGATCGTGGCGTGGAAGTCGGGCATCGTCACCTTCCCCTCGGCCACGTAATAGCCGAAGTCGTCGGTCTGCCCGTGCGCCAGGCCTCCTTTCACGCCACCGCCGGCCATCCAGACGCTGAAGGCGTGAGGGTGGTGGTCTCGGCCGTCGGGCCCTTGCGCCGCCGGCGTCCGGCCGAACTCGGTGCCAAAGACCACGAGCGTGTCGTCGAAGAGCCCGCGGGCCTTGAGATCGGCGAGGAGCGCGGCGATCGGCTGGTCGACTTTCTTCGCGTTGGTGGTGTGGTTGTTGCGAAGGTCGCCGTGGGCATCCCAGTAATTCCGCGGGTAGCTGAAGTTGACCTGCACGAACCGCACCCCCGCCTCGAGGCAGCGTCTGGCGAGCACGCACTGCCGGGCGAATTCATCGGTCGGCTCGACGCCGACGCCGTAGCGGGCGAGCGTCCCGGCCGTCTCCCGCTCGATCTCGAACACCCCCGGCGCCTCCGCCTGCATCCGCCAGGCCATCTCGAACGACTCGATTCTGGCGTCGAGCCGCGGGTCGCCGCCGGCGAGCGCCGCGTGGCGCCGGTTGCGGGCGGCGAGGAGATCGAGCTTGCGGCGCTCGAGGGCCGGATCCTCCGGCGAGACGAGGTTCGAGAGCCGCGTCGACTTGAAGTCGGTGCTGCCGTCGCCGATCCGCGTTCCCTGGAAGCTCGCCGGGAGGAACGCCGAGCCGTAGTTCTGCGTGCCGCCGTGGTAGAGCGAGGGGGAGAGGCTGACGAAGCCGGGGAGGTTGTCGTTCTCCGATCCAAGGCCGTAGAGCGTCCAGGCGCCGAGGCTCGGCCGGGCGAAGACGCCGGAGCCGGTGTTCATGGCGAGCAGGGCGGGCCCGTGCGATACCTGATCGCCGCCGTGCATCGAACGGATGACGCACAGGTCGTCGGCGTGGCCGCCGGTCATCGGGAAAAGATCGCTGATCTCGAGCCCCGATTGCCCGTAGCGGCGAAACTCCCACGGCGACGCGAGAAGGTTGCCGGTGGGAGCGAACTCGAACTTCGGCTTCGGCAGTGGCAGCGGCTGGCCGTTCATCGCCGCGAGCGTCGGCTTGGGGTCGAACGAATCGACGTGTGACACGCCGCCATGCATGAAGAGGAAGACGACGCGCTTCGCCCGCGCCGGGAAGTGAGGGGGCTTGGCCGCAAGCGCCGAGCCCGATGTTCCGGAGGCGTGGGCCGCGGCCGTCGTCTGCTCACCGGCGAGGAGCCCGAGGAGCGCCGTGTGACCGAAGCCACAGGCGCTTTGCCGGAGCCATTCGCGACGCGGAACGTTGGGCATGACGGGGCTCCGGTCAGTCGAGGTAGGCAAACTCATTGGAGCACAGCAGCGCCTGACACCAACTCTGCCAGGCCTCCTCGCGGCGCACGTCGGCTGGGCGGGCCTGCCCGGCGGTCGATTCCATCCAAGCCGCCACGTAGGCAAGGGACTCGGTGATCTCCTCCGGGGCCGCCCGGCGGCCGAGGGCGCGGAAATGGGCCCGATCGATCCGACCGGCATCGTCGAGCCCGGTATCGGCGAGGAGCGAGCGGGCGAATTGAAGGGCCTGTCCGCGGACAAACGGACTGTTGACGAGGAACAGTGCCTGTGACGGGACCGTCGTCTCGTTGCGGATGGCGGTGACGCCGTTGGGATCGGCGGCGTCAAACAGCGAGAGGACGTCGGGGAGCATGTTTCGCACCGCCGGCAGGTAGAGACTCCGCTTCGTGAACGTCGTGTAGACCGGATCATCGACGGCCAGACGATTCGGCTTGATCATGGCCCCGATATCCTCGGCCTTCTCGACGAGCACCTTCGCGCTCTCGTCGCTGCCAGGGGCGCGGTCGAGGCCGCCACTGGTGGCAAGGATCGCGTCGCGGAGTTGTTCGGCGGTGAGCCGGCGGCGCTGGCTCGCGGCGACCGTCCGCCCGTCGGGATCGACCTCGCGGAGGGCCGCAGGGGCCACGGCACGGCGGTACGCCGCGGAGGTGAGGATCAGGCGATGGAGGTCCTTGACACTCCACCCCGATTCGATGAACCGACAGGCGAGCCAGTCGAGGAGCTCCGGGTGCGAGGGAGCCTCGCCGCGCGTACCGAAGTTGTCGCTCGTCGCCACGAGCCCACGGCCGAAGTGCTGCTGCCAGATCCGATTGACCATGACGCGCGCCGTCAACGGGTTTTTCGCATCGGCGATCCAGCGGGCGAGTTCCAGCCTTCCGCTCCCGCCAGAGGTGACGAGCGTTGTGGGCACTTCTCCATCCGCTCCGTCCGCCGCCCCGGCGGCGGACGCCCTGAACAGGCCGGGGATGCCACGGGGGGCTATCGCGCCAAGCTGAAAACGGTTGCCGCGGAGGTGGACGCGGAGATTGCGGGGGAGGGCTTCCTTCGGGGCCATCACCATGGCCGGCTCCTTGCCGTCGCCGATCGGCACCGGATATTCCCACCACATCGTGGCGTTGCGGACCTCGTTCTGGAACGGCTCGGTGCTGCGGAAGATCCCGGCGAGGGCGTAATAGTCGGTGGTGCGGACCGCGTCGAACTTGTGATCGTGGCAGCGGGCGCAGGCGAGCGTGAGACCGAGGAAGGCCCGGCCGGTGACGTCGATCTGATCGTCGACGATGTCGAGCCGCGACTGTTCCTTGTCGGTCTCGGCGAGCGCTTTCGGGCCGATCATGAGAAAGCCGGTGGCAATCGTCCGCGCCGCATCGGTGGCGGCGTCGCCGGAGGGAGGAAGGAGATCGCCGGCGAGTTGCTCGACGAGGAAGCGGTCGTAGGGGAGATCGCGATTGCAGGCGTCGACGACCCAGTTGCGGTAGCGCCACGCCTGGGTCATCACGGCGTTGGCGTCGTTGGCGGTGGTCTCGGCGTAGCGGACGACGTCGAGCCAGTGGCGGGCCTGCTGCTCGCCGTAGTGGGGGGAGGCGAGGAGCCGGTTGACGACCTCGCTCCAGGCATCGGGGCCGGTGTCGGCGAGAAAGGCGGCGGTCTCGGCCGGCGTCGGCGGAAGCCCGATGAGGTCGAAGGTCACCCGCCGGAGGAGCGTGGCCCGATCGGCCTCGGGCACCGGTGGCACCCCCAGGGCGGCAATCTGCGGCTGGAGAAAGCGATCGATCGCCGTCGGGGCGGTCTGACTGCGCGGAGAAGGGGGCGGAGGATCGACGAGCGGCTGGTAGGCCCAGTGGGCCCGTTCGGCGGGGGTGTAGGTGGCGGTCGTCATCGCCCGGTGGGGGCCGCCGAGATCGAGGGCGTATTTGTCGCTGAGCCAGGCTTCGAGGCCGACGCGGCTTTTGTCGTCGAGGGCGGAAGAGAAAACGAGCGCCTCGCCGATATCCCCCTCGATCGATCCGCACCACGACACGGCCTTTCCGAGGAAGGCGCCGATGTCGACGCGATGACGAAGGTCGGGGATGCCATCGCGCCCTTCGAGTTCGCCCGCTGGCGGGCGAACTTCACGGCCGTCGATGAACAGACGCGTGGTCGTACGGATCGGGCCCGGCTGTTTGACGGCGACGACGAGCGTCGGCCGGCCGAAAGAGGTCTTGAATGAGCCGTTACCGGCCGAGGCGTCGTTCATCCAGCCGCCGGCGAAGCGAAGGGCATGGTCCTCGGCGCGATTGATCTGGAGGACGGCCGCGAGGGGGCGGCCGGGATCGGCGCCGGGATTGGCGGGGTCGCCGACCCCCAGGATCCCTTCGAAGGGTGGCCCCGTTTCGTGGGGGCGGAGATTGACGACGACGGCGAGCGTCAGGCTCGCGTCCCCGGCCACCGGGATGGGGAGCGCCGGGGAGGAGGCGTAGCCGGTGGCGGTGGTGAAGCGGACCGCGGGGCGGCGCGCGATGGCGCTTTCGCGCACGAACGTGCCGGGGAGCCCTTGGCCGTCGGGGCGGACTCCCTTCGTGGCGCTCGCATCGCGGCCGTGGCCACTCGCATCGGGCCAGACCGGCACTGGGGCGCCGTCGTCGAGAGCGAGCGAGTCGGCCTTGAGCCAAAACTGGAGGGAGCTTCCGAGGGACGGGTGATCGGGGGCCAAGGGTTCGATCGGCGGCTGGCGTGCCTCGCGGACGGCGCTCGTTTCGGCTGTCTCGTCGGGGCTCTCGGGGCTGTCTGGCCATGGGGCACCGGCGCTCACCCAAGCGACGAGGGACTCGATCTGCGGCTGTGGAAGCCGGCCGTCGGGAGGCATCTCGAGGCCGTCGGTGTGGTTCACCGCCCGGATGAGAAGGTTTTCACGTGCGGGCTGCCCGGGGGTGACCGCCGGGCCCGAGTCGCCCCCGGCAAGTACCGCCGCCCTGGAGTCGAGTCGCAATCCTCCCTTGGCGTTTTCCCTTGCATGGCAAGCATGGCAGCGCTCGACGAGGAGCGGACGGATGACGCGTTCGAAATGATCGTCGGCGGAATCGGCGTGGGCCGGGCTGGTGCCGATGATCAAGGAAGCCAACAGCAACAGCTCGATGTCTGCCCACAGGCCGGTGACGCGGGTCATCCCCGCGACGAGGCGGAATGCATCGCCCAGCCGATTGAAGTTTGGAGCCATGGCCGATCACCCCCGCTGCAAAGTCGGGGGATTGTACCTTGCGGGCTGGCGTGCCAGCCAACGGCCCGCGGTGGCCAGAAGGGCGGTCAGGGGCTGCTGGCGAGCACTTCGCCGATGATGCCCGCATCGGGGGCCTGAAGGACGACGTAGGTGTTGCGCCCGTCGGCCACGGTCACGCTCCGAGGGACGGCCCTTCCCACCGGTATTCCTTGCCGATCGACCGCCTGGAGGGCGAGGGTATGTTGCCCCGCCGGCACTTCCATCCGCACCACCTGGATCGAATCGGGGAGCAGCCCCCAGCAGCGTGTGTCGGCGTTCTCTGCCGCTTCCCAGGCGACGCCTGCGAGATCGAAAGCGAGTGCCGCCGGCCCGAAGCGCTCGACGCCGAGCCCTTCCTTGACGCCGAATACGGTTCCCTTCTTGAGCGCCCGCCGCGCCACGGCGCGGGCCACGGTCCGGTCGTGTACGGCCGCCTCCTGCTCGACGGCCATCCGCGAGATGTCGGTGATCGTCGTGGTCCGTCCCTGCCAGGCCACGCCCCCCTCCGCTTTTTGTCGTCCCACCGCCACGGCGCTGACGAGCCCCGGCGCCGCCACGACACGCGGCACCTTGATCGGGGCGACGGTCGGCGGAAGCGACTGTGCGAGCGTCGCGGAGAGGATCTGGTCGGCGACGAGGAGTGCCGCGCTCGACGGGATCTCCTCGACGACCACCTTGCAGGGGCCGTGGCCGACGAGCGCGAAGACATGGACGACCCCATGGCCGCGCGTCGAGTGGACGCCGCCTGACGCGCGGACGACGTCCGCCTGCCCCGGCGTAAACTCCGGCTGCCAGTTGACGACCGTGGCGAAGTGCCGGGCGGCGTCGTCGTAGTCGCGGTGGGTCTCTTCGCGGAGGACGCCGCGGAGGTAAGGGGCCAGCGCGATCTGCCGGTACGACGCCTTGGGGTTCGAGCCGTCCTCCTCCGTGGCCGCGGCGACGATCTCCGCCTGCTTCTCGGCGGCCTGATAGCTGAAGGCCTCGGCATCGCCGCCGTCACTCGAGAGATTCGTGATCGCGAGCATCGCCCGGAGGAGCACTTTCTCGTGATCCTCGCCGGCGTACGATCGTTGCTGATCGTCGGAGAGCATCGACCAGGCATCTTCGACCGGACTCTCCTGCTCGAGGTGGTCGAAGCGATCGCGGACTTCCTTGAGGAGATCTTCGGCTTCAATCGGCCGGCCGTCGGCCAGGGCCACGAGCGCCCGGTCGAGGGTGAGGACGTCCGCATCGCCCGGATGCTTTTCCAGATCGGCTGCGATCAGCCGCTCCGCCTCGTCGAGATCGCCGCGATGGAACGCCGCCCGCACCGGCTCGAGGCGCGTGATGTGCGTGGCACAGCCGGGGATGAGTGCGAGGCAGGGGACGATGATGGCAAGCAGGCGTGGCCGTGGCATGACAGCACCAGACGGCCTATCGTGACAGCGGGTTGGTCGCCCGCCACCGGCTCAATCGGCTGTGGTGGTAGCCCTTGACGAGATCGGCCGACTGCTTGTCGTAGGTGCCGGTGCGGACGTCGATGAGTTCCATCGTCAGCCGGTAGCTCCGCTCGTAGTCGCGGTTCTCGCGCGTCGTACCGGAGGTGAGCGTGGCGTAGAGGAGGTAGTCGATCGGCTCCCCCTCGCGCTCCAGATGCGTGGCGAACTGCCGCATGTGTTCCGGGATGCAGAGCTGATCGGGGCGGAGGCGGGTCTCGAGGAGGCCGGCATCGACGACGCGCCGGTTGAGCGGCTGGAAGATCGGGGTTTGGAGGAGCCGGGCGTCGATCACCTGGTAGAGCTCATCCTTGAAGTCGCCGATGTCCTCGGCGCTCTTGTTCTCGACGCCGACGAAGCAGATCCGCTTCGGCTCACACGGGATCGGCTCGCCGGCGTCGTCGTACGACACCTGCTGCACCGGTGTCTCGGCATTCCGGGCAAGGAGCTTGGCGACCGCCTCGTCGACGAGCGGCCCGAACGTCTCGGCGCCGGCCTGATGGCTTCCCATCAGAGCCTTGTCGCCGGGATTCACGATCCTCGCAAACTGCCGCTGCCCGCGGCATCCGGCGAGCGAGACCGCGACAGGCAACCCGGCAGTAATCAGGAACGTGCGACGCAGCATGGCACGGCTCCGACGAGGGGAGAGTCGGCCGGGATGCCCGGGGGAGATCGGTGCGCACCGCTCCCCAGGAAGCCCTCGGCGGGCAGGGACGATAGCGACGCGGGGCCCGTGGCGGAAGGGCAGAAGGGGGGGCGGGAAACGCAGCGACTCGACATGCCCGGCGGGTGAGCGTGCGATCGAGGCGTGGCCGCCTGGTATCCGAAGCCTTACACTTTGTGTCATGGAGACCATGCGCCCCCCGGCCGACCCGACGAACGACACAGCCGCCGAGGCGGAGGCCGTCCAACTGGATTGCATCCGGCGGATGTCGCCGCTGGAATGCCTCCGGGCCGGATGTCGAATGTCAAACCGCGGCCGCCGCCTTGCCTTCGAAGCGATCCGTGCCCGGCATCCCCAAGCTGACGAGACGGAAGTCCGCGTCCGTTATATCGAACTCGCCTACGGGGCCGAACTTGCCGCCGACGTGCGGCTCTGGCTGCGGGATCGGGGGCGATGAGCGACACCGCCGACCTTCT
>JBIIQL010000129.1:0-8101 GCA_044342095.1 Pirellulales bacterium | reverse complement strand
GGTCGGCGGCGGATCGTGCCGGGTGGATCTCACCCTCGGCGTGCCGCGAAGCCGGAATACAGGCACCGATGCAGGGGCGAGAACCATGAGATCATCGACTCCGGACCGCCACACCCACTCCACGACCGGCGTCCGCACGGGCTTGCTTGCGTGCCTGGCCCTCGGTGGCCTCGGCCTGACCGGATGTCAGGTCGACATCGGCGGGCAGACGCTCCCCAGTGCCTACTACCTCCAAGACGACATCCAGTACTTCCCGGCCGGGCCGGAGTTCAAGCTCTCCAAGGAAGCTGCCGCGCTCAAGGCCGCCACGCCGGTGCCCGCCGACGACTGCTGCAACTGATTCGCAGCGCGGCGCGGAGCCCTCTTCGAAGGGGCTTTTCCTACCAACGGCTCACCGACACCCCGTCTTCTCCGACGGGGTGTTTTTTTTTGAGCGTCACGTCAGTGGCGCGTGAAGCCGCGGCCCCCGAGCCAGTCGACGAGACGGGCCGGCCAATCGCCGGTGCCAGGAGCCTGTTCCCGGCGCCGCATTCCATAGCCGTGCCCACCGCGCTGGTAAACATGGAGTTCGGCGGGCACCTGCGCCTCGAGGAGTGCAGCGAACAGCGTCACGGCCCCCTTCGCGGGCGAGGCGGTATCGTCGGCCGTCTGGGCGATGAACATCGGGGAGGTTGCGGCATCGACCACCACCCCCGGCCATAGTCCCTGTCCCTCGTTGGCCAGGACGCGCCAGGGATAGATGAGGATCGTGCAGTCGGGCCGCACCGACGGCGCGGCATCGGCGCCGGGGAAGGAGGCCTTCGTGGTGGCCGCCACGAGCGCCGTATGGCCGCCGGCGGAAAAGCCCATCAGACCGATCCGGTCCGGATCGACCCCCAACTCCGCTGCGCGCTCGCGGACGATCGACACGCTCTTCTGGGCATCCATCACCGGCCCGGCATCCGGTTCCTTGAAGGCGCCGGTGGGAACCCGGTAGAGGAGCGTGAAGGCGACGATGCCGTGCCCATTGAGAAACCGCCCGATCTCCCCCCCTTCATGGTCGTCGGCGAGGATGTTGTACCCACCGCCGGGGAGAATGATCACGGCGGGGCGGGGCCCGCCCTCGCCCTTCCCAAGCGGATGGACGAGAAGCCGCGGATCGGAAACGAACGACCTGCGCTGGATGTCGTCCTGCCCGCGTTCCACCTTCTCGGCCGGATCGCTCGGGACACGATCCCCCGGCACTCCCTCCGGCCAAAGGCGGATCTCACGGACCGCCTCGGCGCCCATCACGGATTCGGCTCCGATCGCGCCGATCGTGGCCAGCAGCATCGACATCAAGACGGCGGGGATTCCGAAAGAGACTCGCTCGTTCATCGGTGGCTCGCTTGCAGAGAAGGAGAAGTGAAACAAGATTTCAGAAAAGGGCCATCAGGCGAAGGGATTGCCGCGCGGAGCGAACGGCCAGGAGACCCGGGCGCCGGAGAGAGCCGATGCGAACGCCGCGGCCGTCATCTCGATCGTCGTCTGGCCGGCGAACATCCCCGCGGTCGGCTCGCGGTCCTCGTCGATCGCCGCGACGAGATCCGCCGCAGACCGCCGGGCCCAAGACGCCCGTTCGGCGACCCGGTCGGCTTCCGCAGCGGGGAGTCCGGCACCGATTCCCTCCGGTCCGATCGGCTGCCAGGGAACATCCTTGTCGACGCGCCAAAGCGGCGCCTCGCGGAGATAGGCGTGGGGCAGGTTGTCGGGGCGGATGTGGATCGCCCCTTTCGTGCCGACGAGGGTGAGGGAGAAGTTGGGCTGCTTGAGCCCGGCCTCACGGACACTCGCGAAGAACCCGACCGGCCCGTCGGCCAGGCCGTACATCGCCTCCACCGCATCGCCGGCGATCAGCCCGATGCCCTCGGGGGCTTCCTTCGCATCCCCCTTCGTGATCGGCCGCCCCTCGCGTGTGATCGACGCCTGACACCAGCGGGGCGCCCCGCCGAGGTCGGCCATCATGTCGAGGACATGGCACCCGAGGACCCAAAAATCTTCTCCGCCGCCACGGTTGTCTTCCTTGCCTCGCCCTCGGAGTTCCAGGAGCCGGCCGATGCGGCCGTCTTCGACGAGGTCGCGGACGATTCCATAGGTGGGGCTGTGGCGATTGACCATCGCCAGGGCGAGCTTCGTCCCCGAGGCGCGGCACGCGGCGATCACGGCATCGGCCTCGGCCGCCGTGCGGACGAAGGGCTTCTCCATGAAGATCCCCTTCACCCCCGACTCCGCCGCCGCGATCGCCATCTCCGCATGACAGTCGATGTGGCGCATGCACAACGAGACGATATCGGGCTTCGCCTCCGCGAGCATGGCACGCCAATCCTGAAACGCCGTCCGAGGGGCTCCACCGTCGAGCCCGAGCCGCCCGACGGCCTTTGCCAGCCCCTCGGCCGACTCGTCCGCCACGGCGACGAGCGTCGTCCCGTCGACGGCCGTCCACAACTCGTCCATCGCATGCCCCCAGTCGCCCCGGCCCGTCCTGCCGATCACCGCGACACGCATCGGTTCCATCGTCGTCTCCCCAGGTGCCTTGCGTTCCCGCCACCACCGGCCTCGTGCCGTCGTGCGGACGTCCCCGGCCGAAGGTTCAAAAGCGTATGATCCTTCCCGCCCGGCGGCAGTTGTAACACATGCCACGCCCGAGAGATGCCACGCCGATGCCCTGCGACCACCACCACGACGACGGTCACGGACACGCCGGTCACCGGCACCACCAGCACTTCGCCCCCGAGCGATTCGATCGGGCGATGGCGATCGGAGTGGGGCTCAACATGGCCTTCGTGATCCTCGAGATCCTGGCCGGTTTCTGGAGCGGCTCGCTCGCCCTGGTGGCCGACGCTGGGCACAACGCCGGCGATGTCGTCGGGCTCCTCCTGGCGTGGGGCGCCGCGAGCCTCGCCCGTCGCCCGCCGACGCTCCGCTACACGTGGGGCTTCCGCCGGTCGACGATCTATGCCGCCCTCGCCAACGCCGTGCTCCTTATCGCCGCCTGCGGTGGGATTCTCTGGGAGGCGGTCCACCGTCTCCGCGAGCCGGTTCCTGTCGCAGGGCCGTGGGTCGTCGCCGTGGCTGCGGCGGGTGTCGTCATCAACACCCTCACGGCGCTCCTCTTCGTCCGCGGATCGCACGCCGACGCCAACGTCCGCGGTGCCTATCTCCACATGGCCGCGGACGCCGCGATCTCGGCCGGAGTGGTGGTCGCCGGGATTGTCATCGCCTTCACCGGCTTCTCCGTCATCGATCCTCTCGTGGGAATCGCGATCACGCTGGCGATCCTCGTCGGCACCTGGGGGCTGCTCCGCGAGAGCATCGATCTCGCCCTCGATGCCGTGCCGCGGGGCATCGATCCCGCCGCCGTCACCGAGCACCTCGCCGCGATCCCCGGCGTGAGAGAGGTCCACGATCTCCATGTGTGGAACGCGAGCACCTCGGAGATCTCGCTCACGGTCCATCTGGTCGTCCCCGAGGGGAACGAACACGAGCGCGTCCTCGCCACGGCCGCGAACGACCTCCGCTCCCGCTTCGGTGTCGCCCACACGACGATCCAATTGGAGTGCGACGAGGCTTGCCTCGGCTGCCCGCAGCGATCCGCCGAGAGCCTGTGACCATCGCGGGCGGGCGACCCGACAGGTGGGATCAGGCCGCCGATCCGCTCACCGTCGCAGACGTGGCAACCTTGGCCGACAACATCACCGGGTGGAAGCGGCGGAACCGCCATTCGGTCCATGCCGTCAACACCGCCGCGAGGAACACCACGATCAAGGGGAGCCATCGCCGAATCTCGACGGGAACGGACCCCTCCACCATCATCCAACCGGCAACGGCCCCCGCCAGAGCGAGCATGGCATAGACGACCGCGACGGTGCCGTGGCTGACCCCCGACCGAACCAGCCGATGGAAGAGGAACTCGCGGTGAGGCACGAGCGGATTGTGCCCGGCGCATACCCGGCGGACGACCGAGATCAGGGGATCGTAGATGTAGGGCCAGGCGGCCATCGCCAGCGGCAGGAAGACCAGTTCCGTCGCCCCCGTCACGTCAAACAGGGTGAGGGCGGCGAAGAACGTCCCCAGAAAGGCGCTCCCGACGTCTCCCATGAACACCCGGGCCGGGGGCCAATTGAAGACGAGGAATCCGGCCGCGGCGGCCCCCGCGAAGGACGCCAGCAGGACAACCGGAAAGTCGCCGTTGGAAAACGCGATGCCGACGAACCCGATCGCCACGGCGACCGCACCGAGCGCCGCCATGCCGTCAGAACCGTCCATGAAGTTGAAGGCGTTGATGCACCCGACCACCCACACGACGCTCAGCGGCCACGCCAGCCAGCCGAAATCGAGATACGGCATTCCGGGCAGGATCAGCCCACGCACCGGGCCGAGTACGGCAACGAGCGCCACCGCCACGCCGATCTGCACGACGAGGCGGAACGTCGCCCGCAAGGGACGAATGTCGTCCCAGAAGCCGACGACCGCGATGACGAAGCTGGGAAGGATGACCCCCAGCGCTACCGGAAACGCGTACAACGGCCAGCGGAAACAGACCGCGGTCGATGCCAGGCAGGCCGCCAGGACCAGCGGCATCCCACCGCCGCGTGCCGTGGGGAGCGAGTGGGCGCTGCGGCCACTGGGAACATCGACCAGTCGGAGACGGGTCGCCAGCAGGATCATCACGTCGACGAGCACCGCCGTGACGACGAACACCACCAGAGCGAGCCCGGGCCAGAGGATCGACTCGAGGGAGTCGAGCGTGGGGAAGAGGCGTTCCGGAGGGAGGGCTTCGTTCATGACCGCGTCTCCAGCGGACCGTCATCCCCACCCACCCGGGCGATCCCCTCCGCCGACGTCACGGAGTCGCCCGCGGCGATCTCCATCAAGACCGCGCGGGCCGCTTCAGGCCCCTCACCGAGGATTGCCCCCTTGAGTTCCCCGAGCCACTGCCGAACCTCGGTCAGCGGGCGGACTGGTCGGGAGACCCGGAACACCTGACTGTCCCCCAGTCGCTGTCGAGTCTCGTCGTCGAAGAACAACTCCTCGGAGAGCTTCTCGCCATCCCGGAGCCCACTGAAGCGGATGTCGACATCGCTCCGCGGCACCCGCATCACGAAGGCCAGACTCTTCACGAGCTCGACGATCCGCACCGGCTCACCCATGTCGAGGACGTAGGTCTCGCTCGACTCGGCGACGGCTCCGGCGAACATCACCAGCCGGGCGGCGTCCGTCGATGTCATGAAACGCCTGGCCACCTCGGGATGGGTGACGACGATCGGCTGACGGCGGACGAGGAGCCGGGTGAAGATCGGCACGGCCGTGCCGCTCGTGCCGAGGACATTGCCGAAGCGCACGACCACGAACTTCGTCGCCGCCCCCTCGCCGAGGGACTGGAGGAACCGTTCCGCGACGAGCTTCGAGGCCCCCATCACCCCCGTCGGGTTGACGGCCTTGTCGGTGGAGAGGGCGACGAACGTCTTCACGTGGTGGGCCTCGGCCAGATCGGCCAAGCCCACCGTGGCGAGGATGTTGTTTTCGATGGCCTGCGCGGGGTGACCCTGGAGCATCGGGACATGCTTGTAGGCGGCAGCATGGATGACGATCCCCGGACGGTGCTCCCGGAAGATCTCCTCCATCCGTTCGCCGTCATAGATGTCGACGAGGCATGGCGTGAGGCCGGTCTTCACGTCGGCGGATGCCGCGACCCGCTCCTCCAGTTCGCCATGGACGTCGAACAGACTGCATTCCGAACGATCGACGAGGAGAATCCGCGCGGCCTGCAGGGTGACGAGCTTCCGGCAGATCTCGGCACCGATCGATCCCCCGGCCCCCGTGACCATCACCGTCTCACCACGCACCCACGAGGCCACGGCCCGCCGGTGCTCACCCGGCATCGGATCCGGATGAGCCACCAAGTCTCGCAACTCCACGTCGCGGACGCGGACTTGGGCGGCCTCCCCCTCGCCGTCCGATTCGGCGATCATCACCCGCACCCGGATCGCCGCACACGTCTCGCAGATCCGTCGCATCCGTCGGCCGAACACGCTTCCCTGACGGACAATCACATCGGTCACCCGCAATCGCTGGGCGCAGGCCGCGACCTGGTCGATGCCACCGATGACCCGGGCCACCGACGTCCGCGAGCCGTGGTGGGACGGATCGTCATCAAGGAGCCCCGACACGAAATACCCGCCCCGCTTCGCCGCCATCAGATTCGCGGCGATCGCCTGCCCCTGCGGTGAGGCATCGATGACCAGGGCGCTGCGTTGATGCCCGATGGGAGCCTCGGGAATCAGTTCCTCGTAGATGCTCCGCGCCGCCGCCTGCACGCCGCCGACGGCCAGGAGCGTAAAGGCCCAGTCGAGAAGGAGGACGGTGCGGGGGATCTGGATCCAACCCAACCGCCACGTGGTGAAGTAATAGTTGATGGCGACAAGGAGCAGCAGGCAGGTGGTCGTGGCCCGCACCAGGACGCTGAGATCCTCGAACCGGATCGATCGCAGCGGCCGGTGGCAGATGCCGCGGGAGTAGAAGACGAACACCTTCAACGCCACCACCCAGCCGATCGTACGCACGATCGTCTCGGCATCGCTCCCCCGCAGCAACAGTTCGCTGCGGGTGAAATAGGCGGCGAGGTACGTCGCCCCGAAGACGATCGCCAGGCAGCCCGCCGTGACGATCGATTCGCGCGTCGGAGCGATCGCCTTGAGCCAGGCCCGCAGCGCCGACATGGTGGAGACGATGAGCGTGAGAGCCATGGAACGGATCGCTGGCCGGGAATCCTCCCGGGTCCTCGACAGGCCTGCTCTTTCGGGCCACCCCTAAGCCACGCCAAGGGGCAGCCGGAAGGGATCCTCAATCCCCTCCCTGTTGCGTAAGAATCCGCCCCGAACGGGAAAAAGTCCAGCCGCCCCGATGGGGGACGGCCCCTCTGCTCGGGGAGAAACGACCGCTGCGGAGCGCGACTACGACGGCTGGGAAGAATGTCCGTGAGACGTCTTCATCGGGAGCGGTTGCGAGCCGTCGTGGAAAGTTCGTCGCCGGCCCGACGGTGCGACATCTCGCCCTCCTCCTGTTTCTGGGCCCAGGCGACGATGCCGGCGAGCATCCCGCCAAAAACGAGTTCGTGGAGCGGCCAGATCGAGTACCAGTAGGCGAGACCACCGAGCCCCCGCGGGTCGAAGACCGCCGTTTGGTGGATCGTGACCGTCCCGCCCCCGGCCGGCCCGGGATCGCGGCGGACCACCTCGAACTCCAGCCAACCACGGCCGGGAAGCCGCATCTGGGCCACCAGCCGCAGTCGTCGCGGGGGAACACACTCCTCCACCCGCCAGCAGTCGAGAACATCGCCGGCGACGAGGCGATCGGGATCGCGGCGCCCCCGTCCCATCCCGGGGCCGCCGAGGAGCCGGTCGAGCCTGCCTCGCACTTGCCAGAGCCATTCGTGACCGTACCAGCCATGCTTGCCGCCGATCCGCTCGACCGCGGCGAAGGCCCGCTCGGCCGAGACATCGACCGTGGCGTGGCGATGGTCGACGAGCCGCGGTCCTTCGAAACGGCCCCCGTAGCGACGGGGCAGTTCCTCGGCATCGGCGATGTCGGCCCAGCGGCGCCCTTCGAACGCGGCATCCTCTCGGGCCATCGCATCGCGAACCGCCACCGCCAGCGACCTCGGCCGGATGGGAAAATCGGTCGCTGCCGCGGTATCGGTGACGACGGTCGGGTTTTTCAGGCCGTCGATCAACTTTCGGCCGACCTTCGAGTAGCGGGGGGTGACGAGGGCCAGCCAGAGGCTCGACAGCCGGGGCGTCAGCACCGGCACGGGGATGAGGAGCCGGCGGAGTCCCCGCTGCCTGGCGTATTCCCGCATGATGTCGCCATACGACACCCGGTCGGGCCCGCCGATACCGTAGATTCTTGATTCGTTCCCCGCCCCCTTCCCCGCCGGTACGAGGGGGAGATCGGCTGCCGCCACGAGGTAAGCGACGACGTCGTCGACGGCGATCGGCTGCGTGGGGGTGGCGAGCCACGCGGGGCAGATCATCACCGGGAGCCGCTCGACGAGGGTCCGGACAAGGTCGAAAGAAAAGCTTCC
>JBIIQL010000128.1:0-8155 GCA_044342095.1 Pirellulales bacterium | reverse complement strand
CGGCAGGCTCGGGCGTGGCGGTGAAGGTGTCGAAGACTGGATCGGCCGCGGGGGCGTCGGCGTCGGCCGTGAACCCCAATTGCTTTTTTTGCCCGGATTCGACCCACGATTGGGCCAGGGCGCTGCGGTATTGCCCCACGCTCATCACCGAGCCGTCGGCGGGCTCTGGATGGGGAAGGCCGATGGCATGGCCGATTCCCTCGTGATAGACGACACAGTCGCTCCCCCGGCAGGGAACGCGCCAGCCGTCGCCGCTGACCAGCCCCCAGCCCCGCTTCCGATCGGCGAGGTAGACCGCGCGGGATCCCCCAGCGGCGGCGCCGGGGACATGGAGCCCTCCGTCGGCGAGGGCGCCGTCGAACTTCCAGCCCTGCCCGGCGGGCGATTGGCGGGAGAAGTCGTCGAGCGGCCGCCAGTTGATGTCGCTCAAGACGAGGAGAACGGGAAAGGCGCCATCGGGATCGCGGCCGACGTCGATCGTCCGGTCGACTTCGCTCAGGGTGCGGAAGAAGGTGGCGTCACCGTCTCCGACGCGGAGGGCAGCGGTCGAGGCGGCGGAGCGGAATGGCTCCGGGTGAATCGTGGTCACCAGCCGCGAGCGGCCGGCAAACTCGCGGTGGTGGAAGCGGCGCACGCGCTCGCAGAGCCATTCGACGCGCTCCCGCCAGTCGGGAAGCGGTTGGCGATCGGAGGGCACGAAGTAAACGACCGTGGCGCGGATCGTGTCGATCGAGTGGCGGCCATCCCAGGTGGTGAGCCCGGGCGTCTCCGCGGCGCGAGCGAGCGGGCTGTGGGCGATGGCCAGGAGGAACAGGCAGACGACGGCGACGTTGGCTGCGGCGTGGTGGATGCGTCGAAACTCGGGAGGCATGGCATCGATCCCTCGTGGACCACGGGCGCACTCGCCGCGCGACAAAGGGGGAGAGTATAGCGCCGCGGGCCGCGATTCCGCTGGGGGGCCGGGTCAGCCGTCACGGAAGGTCGCTTCGACGCGTTCCCGCTCCCGGTCGATCTGCTCCGGGCTCGCGCCGAGGCCCTCGAGGATCCTCACGGTGAGCGCCAGCGCCACTTCCCCTTCCCCCGAAAATGCCTCCTCGGCTCCGGCCCGACGGAGCCTGGGCACCTCGTGCGTGGTGTGCGTTCGGGCGAGGATGCGGATGTGGGGGTTGAGTTGCTTGGCGTGGCGGATGATCTCCTCGTCGACCGGGCCGGAGCCGGAGGTGAGAATGAGGTTGTCGGCCCGGGTGATCCCGGCCCGCTCGAGAACCTCGGGCCGGCTGGCATCGCCGTAGATGGCGCGGATGCCGAAGGCGAGGAGGCGACGGACCGTCTCGAGGTTGAGCTCGATGACGGTCGGGTCGAGTGAATTGTCGAGGAGCAACTCGGTCACCGTGCTCCCCACCGGCCCGTAGCCGACGACGATCGCCCGCTGGCTCGGCGCGAGGACGCCAGGGCCGGCTGCGGCACGCGGATCCTCATCCCCCGTGCGGGAGCGGGTCAGCGACACGGCGACCCGGTCGGCGAGCCGGTAGAGGAGAGGATTGAGCGTGATCGTCACGATTGCCGCGGCGACGAGGATCTCGAGGACGGCGGCGGGGACGATCCCCAGATCGCGGCCGAGGTTGGCGAGGATGAAGGAAAACTCCCCGATCTGTGCCAGTGCCGCGGCAACCGGGATGGCGATCGACAGCGACACCCCGCGGCTCCGCATCACCGCCAGGGCCACGGCTGGTTTGCCGACGGTCACGATCAGGACCGCGGCGAGGATCGCCAGCGGGGCCCGGAGGAGCGTCGAGGGATCGAAGAGCATGCCCACCGAGACGAAGAACAGCACGGCGAAGGCGTCGCGCATCGGCAGGGCCTCCGACGCGGCCCTGAGGCTGAACTCGCTCCTCCCCACCACCATCCCGGCGAGGAACGCCCCCAACGCCATCGACACGCCGAACACCCGCGCCGCTCCGACGGCGATTCCCAGGGCCACCACGAGCACCGCGAGCGTGAACAGCTCGCGCGAGCCTGTGTCAGAGACGACCTCGAGGATCCACGGGATCACCTTGCCGCCGGCGAACACGATGACGGCGACGAGTGCCGCGATCTTCACTGCCGCCAGGAACAGCGACATCACGAGCCCTTCGAATGTCGTCGGCCCGCCGGAGAAGACGGTGGGAAGGACGACGAGGGCCGCCACGGTGAGGAGATCCTCGACGACGAGCCAGCCGACAGCGATGTGGCCACAGCGCGTGTGGAGGGTACGGTGATCGGCGAGGACCCGGAGGAGAACGACCGTGCTTGCCACCGCCACACAACCGCCGAACACGGCGGCTGCCGGCCACGGCCAGCCGATCCAGTGGCCGACGAGGGCGCCGAGCGCCGTCGCCACAGTGCTCGCGACGAGGGCCCCCGGGACGACGATCGAACGGACCGCCAGGAGCTCGCGGAGGTGGAAATGGAGGCCGACGCCGAAGAGAAGAAGGACAACGCCGAGTTCGGCCATCTCGCTGGCGAGTTCAGTATCGGCTTCGAAGCCTGGGGTGTGTGGCCCCACGACCACACCGGCGATGAGATAGCCGACGATCGGCGACAGTCGCAGCCGATGTGTGATCGCGCCGAACACGAGCGCGGCTGAGAGGCCGCCGGCGAGCGTGAGGATGAGATCGACGTCGTGCATGAGGGCTTGGCCAGTTGATTTCGGGGAGCCGCCAACAGAACCGGTTCGCCCCTTGGCGGCAATCCCGCCAGCGCTTCCCCCCTCCCGTCGCGATCGCGACGAGGCTCCGATGCGATCGCCCTCCATGTCGACCGGTGGGGCGTGTCATCGATAGAAAAAAGCAATTCATTCCATTGCGAGGAACTGATTTGTGTATGGAGTCTGGGGGGCTAGGAATACCAAGGTGAATCGATGGGCGGCCGATGACGGCCAGAGGGGGAGAGCGGTACGGGACCCGCGTCCGCGCCTCCCCCCTTTGATTGCGAGCGCCGGCGTTCGACGGGCATCAATCGGGGCCGAGGTGGCCCTGAGGTCCGAAGCGACGAGGGGGAGAGCCGCCCGAGTCCCCTCAAATCCCCGTTGAGGAGGGTGAATCATGCCACGGATCCGGAGAGCCTTCACGCTCGTGGAGCTGCTCGTGGTGATCGCGATCATCGGCACGCTGGTCGGGTTGCTCCTGCCGGCCGTTCAGTCGGCCCGGGAGTCGGCACGACGGAGCCGGTGTTCCAACAATCTCAAGCAGATCGGCTTGGCGCTGCTCAATCATGCCTCGGCCAAGGACGATGTCCTTCCCTACAACAAGGACCAGGCGATCTGCGGACAGACCGGGGCGAACACCGGGCGAGGGCAATTCAATCTTTCCAACGACGGTGCCTGGTCGTGGGTGGTGATGGCGATGCCCTATTTGGAGGAGCAGGCGCTCTACAACCAATTCAATTTCGCCCTCAACAGCTACGACACGAGCACCGCTCCGGTGAACAACGCCTCGTTGGCAGCAAGGCCTCTGAAGAACCTGCTCTGCCCGTCCAACACCTCGATGGAACCGGTTCGACCCGGGCAGGCTGCGAGCTATTTCAACTGGAACGGCTACACGTTCGGCGCCGCCGACTACACCGGCAGCCTCGGCCACGTGTGGGCCGGCTGGCACGACTGCGGGGCGATTCCCACGTTCGCCGATCCCGAAGGGAAGGGGCGTTTCGACAAAGGCGGGGCGGGAACGCCGTGGGTGAACGGGGAGTGCATGAACGAACAGGCCAACTACAACGGCGTCTTCAAGCAGGTTGGCCCACGTCGAATCTCCGACATCGTCGATGGAACGTCGAGGACGGTGGCCGTCTTCGAAAACATGCACTGGCGCGGTGGCAACGGTGCCTCGTTCGACTACAACTCCCTTCCCGATGCGGCTTGGGTGAATCCGAACGCCGTGGTCGACAGCCTGCTCAAGCCGCTCAACAACACCAATCCTGCCTGGCAGCAGGGGGCGGGCGACCAACGGTGCCGGGGATGGAGCAGCAACCATCCCAATGGTGGCCATGCGCTGCGGGCCGACGGAAGCGTCGGCTATTTCAACGAGAACATGGACCACTGGATCCGCTACTGCATCTCGACGGCCCGAGGCCGTGAGTCGCAAAACGAATGACTTCCTCGTCCGTCACTCGTCTTCTGGCCCCTGCCGCACCGTCATTTCCCGAAGAAGCCCCGGGCTCTCCGGGCCGAGGGAGGTGTCGGCGGCGCGGAGATCACTCTCGGCCCGCCAGAACTCCTGGCGGGCCGAGATCTCGAAGATCTCGGCATCGAACTTCGCCTGCTCGCGAAGGGTGACGCGGAGGACGTCGCTGCGACCGAGTCGGAGTTGCTCGCGTTCGGCTCCTGCCACGAGCCGGGCGAGATCGAGGCGGGTGCGGGCCTGCTTGTGGAACTCGTAAGCCCGCTCGAGCAGGGAAAAGGCGTCCTGAACCTCGGCCCGCACTTGATCCTCGGCGAAGCTCAGTTGTCGGTCGATCTGCATGAGTTGAGATTCGGCGGTCTGGAGCCGGCCCCGGGCTTCGCGTCGTTGGGCCGGCAGTTGGAAGATCAACGACGCCTGCAACACCTGCCGATCGAGGCCATCGTTCCCGGAAAGGGCGCTCTTTCCGAAGCCGGCATCCTGATTGCCGGTGAGTTGGCCATCGAGGTTGGGGAGCGTCTGGTTGGCCGCGAGTCGCCGTTCGACGAGGAGCTTTTCCCGCTGGAGGGAGAGCCTTTGGAACTCGGGCCGCGATCCCAGCGCTCGGGCGAGCGAATCCTGGTAGAGGACGACCGTGGGCTGCACCGGCTCGGGCACCTGTCGCATCCGACTGCGGCGGGCGAGCAACGGTCGGCCGGCGGCATCGCGATGATAGAGGGAAAGGTCGATGGCGGACTGCTGCATCGCCCGATCGGCCTGGACGATGAGGCCGTTGCGGAGGGCGATGTTCTGCTGGTTGTCGATTCGTTCGATGTTCGCCGTCGCGCCCCGCGCCACCTTCTGTTCCAATTCACGGTCGCGGCGGACGGCGAGATCGAGCAGTCGCTCGCCGGCGCCGTAGCGTTCCCCGCTCCCCTGCCATGCCCAATAGGCCCTGGCGGCGGCGCGCATCCAATCGAGGCGCCCACGCTCGATCACCGGCTCGGCCAGGGCGACGTCGAGTTCGGCCTGGGCGCGTGCGGCACGCGGGCGATCGATGTCACGGTTCTTCGCGAACGGGAGCGTGATGCCGCCGCGCCATTCGCCGGCGTTGGCCGTTTTCTGGGAGAGGTTGTACGTCGGGAAATCGCCATATCCCGTGCGGAATCCACCGAAGGCGCTGATGCCTCCGGTCATGAATTGCTGCGAGAGGCCGAAGTCGGATCGGTAGTTCTCGTAGGTTCCCGGGGCGAGGGCATTGCCGGCCATGTTGACGTTGGTGTCGAAGGCCCCCATGGCGCTTGTCAGCTTGCCCGAGGCGATCCCCCGCTCCCGTTCCACCGCTTGGAGGAGCGGGTAATGGATGAGGACGCTCTGGAGCACCTCCTGGAGCGTGAGCGGTTCGTCGCGGTCGTCGAGCGCGAGGTCGGGAAGCTCGAGAGCCGCGGAGGGCTTCGGAGGCGCGATCGTGATCCCGGCATTGGCTTTTGGAGGAGGAAGCGGGAGGGGCTCACTTGGACGTTCGGTGGCCTTGGCGGCAGGAGAGGCACCGATCGCATCGGGGCGGGGGCGATCCTCAGGCCGAACTGGCGGCAGGTCCTTTTCTCCAAGGTCGCCATCGGGGCCGGGATCGGAGGCTTCGGCGGCGTCGACAAGGTCGAGGAACGACTGCGTGATCGCCGTCGGCGGCAGGTCGCCCCGATCCGGGGCGAGGGGGGTCGGCCGGCCGGCAGGGACGAACCGCATCGGTTCCGCCGCCACGCTGGAAGCCGTGAGGAGGAGAACGAGGGTCACGGCGGTGAGGATCGACGTGACCTTCGGCACGCCCGCTCTCGAAGTCATCCGACCTTCACCTTCGGAGGCTTGCTGTCTTTTCCGTCCGAATCCTTCGTGGGAGGCGCGAGCACCGGTGGGAAGCCGTTGAGCCGCCGCCAGACCTCGTACCCGAGCGGGACGCGGTTGAGGAACACCCAACCGATCGCCTGGTTGCCCTGGCGGAGCATCTGCTGATCGGGCCAGGTGTCGCCGGCGAGTTGGGCATCGGGCTCCACGAGAATGCGGAACTTCCCGGTACTCCCACTGGCCGAATCGATCTGTCGGATCTTTCCGCCGAACGTGCCGACGGCGAGTTCCGGCCAGCCGGAGAACTGCACGGCCGGCCAGCCCTCGAACTGGAGTCTGACATGCGGGAAAGAGCCCGTCTGTTCCGCGTAGGCAAGCACCAGCGGCGCGTCGTTGCCGTCGAGGAGGAGTTCTACGACCCGGTCGTTGGTGAGGGGGACGATCGTGCACAACTCATCCCCTTCCTTGACGAATTGGCCACCCCGACTGACGTTCGCGGCCACCCGATACACGGTGCCGTCGCAGGGGGCGAGCACGATGCGGTCTTTGAAACGCTCGATGCGGGTGTCGATTTCTTGGAGATCGCGCTGGATCGTGAACAGGTTTTGCTCGCTCTTGCGGAGGTTGCCGCGGGCGACGGCGATCGCTGACAGCCCGGCCGCATCGGCCTGGACGAGGAGGGACTCCTGGGTGAGGAGGAACGCCTCGGCCCGCTCGGTTTCCGCGTTGGCTTTCTCGGTGTCGGTGGCCGCCCGATCGGACCGCATTCGGGCTTCGTCCCGGGAGATCCGGCTCTCCAGCCCGCCGAACTGCGGGTTCGTGAAAAGATCCTCGAACATCTGGAAGCGGTTGCGTTCGTACTCCTCGGCGAAGGTGGCGTTGGCCTCCACGTGTTTGGCGACTTCGATCGACTTCCGGGCGGCATCCCGATTGGCCGTGGCAGCACGGATCGCCGCATCGCGAGCCGCCACCTGCGCTTCGGCAGCCGCCCGTTGCTCTTCCACCTCGCGCTCGGCAGCCGTGAGCCGGTCGGCAAGGAAGCTCCGCTGCTCCTCCAATCTTGCCGCAAGCTGATGATCGTTATCTTCGATATCGACCAGCGGATCGTTTTTCTTTACCAGGCTTCCCTCGACGACGTGCCACTTGCTGATCTGTCCGGAGACCATCGCCTCGATGACCTGCATCCGATCGACCGGTGCAAAAGCCATGATGTCCCCCCGCCCCTGAACGGTCTGCTGCCAAGGGACGAAGGCGAGGAGAAAGGGGGTAGCCAGGAATGCCAGGATCGTCAGCGTGGCAAACCGACGGACGCTCCGTGGCGTGGCCACGCCGGCGGGAAGGGGGGGCGTGGCGGAGGAGATGCGAGAGGCTGGGGAGGTGGAGGAAGTGCGGGATCCCATGATCACGATGGCTCCAGGGTCGAGTCGCATCGCCGGCGGACGTCGTCGCGGGTACTGGCGATGACGAGGGTCCAGGGAGACGAAGGGCCAAAGAGTGCGCCGGTCAGAGCGGCGTCCCCTTCAAGATCGAACCCGTCGAGGAGGCGGTCGATGAGGAGAAGCCGGGGTTGGCCGGCGATCGCCCGGGCGAGTGTCAGCCGGGCTGCCTCGATGGGATCGAGGGGAAAGCCGTCGGCAGCCAAGGGCGTCGCCATGCCGAGCGGCAGACGGGCGATCCGGGAAGCGAGCCCCACCGTCTCGAGCGCCGCGCGGAGATCGGCTGCCGAAATCGAAGTCCTACCAGCGCGGAGATTCTCGGCCACGGTGCCGGCGAACGTCTCGGGGGCGCCGACGAGGGCCACCTGCTCACGGGCGGCGGGCCTGTCGAGCGATCGCCCGTCGATGCCGTCGAGTTCGAACGTACCCGCAGGCGGGGAACTGAGGAGCGCCAGGGCCTCGAGCCAAGCCGTGCTGCCGGCGTTGGCGCTCATGGCCGCGTGGCATCCGGCAGCCAACTCGACGCGCCGATGTGGCTCCTCGCCATTTCCGGCATCGATGGCCACCGTCATCGGGCCGAGGCTATCGGGGAGTTGTTCCCCGCCGTCGACCTCGGCTGGGAGTTGGTCGACGATCGCCAGTTTCGCGAGGCCGGCGTGAAGATCGTAGAACACCTCGGCATATTTCCCGATCTTTGACACCGCGGAGAGCACGAGCGTGACGATCAGTTCCCCGGCCACGAGT
>JBIIQL010000126.1:0-8164 GCA_044342095.1 Pirellulales bacterium | reverse complement strand
CGCTCGGGCTCGACGAGGAGAAACGGCGTGACATGGCCGAAGCGGTCGATGTCGGTGCCAGAGCGTGCGACGAAGAGCCCCTCGGACCTCCAGACGACGCCGTCGGAGCTCGTGGCGAGCCGCGTTCCCTCCCGCGATTCGACGGTCATCACGAGCGTGTCGGCGATCCGGACGACGTGGACGCCTCCGGCATCTTCCCCGAAGACGGGCTCCGCCTGCCGGCGCGTCCAAGTGAGGCCGTCGACCGATTCGGCGTAGCCGACGGCGCGGACGGATCGGTCGGACGTCGGCACCCCTTTCGCCGGAGCGCCCGTCGGCAGGTCGCGCCGGCCGTCGTACCACATCCGGAAGCGGCCATCCTCATGGAGCACACTCGGCCGGCCGACGAGGAGCGAATCCCAGGCGCCGTCGGCGCCGGGGCGAAACACCGTCCCCTGCTCCTGCCAGGTGACCCCATCGGCAGAAGTCGCCAGGGCGATCTCGTCGCGGACGTCGACCGGGGCCCGGGTGTAATAGAGGAAGAACGTGTCCCCCACCTTCACGACCGACGGGTCGTTGACGTGGTTGGCATCGCCGTGGTCGAGAGCCACTCCCTTCGGCTCCCACGCGAGGCCGTCTGCCGACTCGGCAAGCAGAATGCGATCGTGGCCGTCGCGCCCTTGGGCCCCGTACCACATCCGGAAGACGCCGTTGTGAAAGAGGATCTCGGGGGCATACGCATTTCCCGCCCCGTGCGGCGCGGCCTGGAGGTCGCCGGTCGGATCGAGAACGACCTCCGGCGCCGCCCCGATCGCGTGGGTGGCTGCTGTCAGGACGGCGACGATCAAGAAGCTTCGAATCATCGCTCCCGCAGGCTCCGAAAGCGTTCGGGGAAAACCCCTCAAGCCAGCACTTCCCGCACGACATGGCCGTGGACATCGGTGAGGCGGCGGTCAACGCCGGCGGTGCGGAACGTGAGCCGGGTGTGGTCGATGCCGAGCAGATGCAAGATCGTCGCCTGGAGATCGTGGACGGTCGTCGTACCGGAGGCGGTCTGATAGCCGAGCTCGTCGCTCTCGCCGTGTGTAGCGCCGGCCTTCACGCCGGCGCCGGCGAGCCAGGTGACGAACGTGCCGCCGTTGTGGTCGCGCCCGTCGCCCCCTTGCGCGAACGGGGTGCGGCCGAACTCGGTCGTCCAGATCACGAGCGTGTCGGAGAGGAGGCCGCGGTCGCGGAGATCGTCGAGGAGGGCGCCGATCGGCTGATCGACGCTCTTGGCCATCGGCGGAAGCTCACGCGAAATGCTCCCGTGGTTGTCCCAGTTGTCGACCGCCCCCTGCGGGCCGCTCCACACTTGCACAAAGCGCGTGCCACGCTCGATCAGCCGCCGGGCCATGAGGCACCGCTTCCCGAAATCGGCCGTCTCCTTCTGCTCGAGGCCGTAAGCGGCGATCGTCGCCGCGGTCTCTCCAGCGAGGTCGAAGGTGGCCGGCGCCGAAAGCTGCATCCGGGCGGCGAGTTCGCCCGAGGCGATCCGGGCCTCGAGCTGCGTGTCGAGCGGGCGAGCGGCGGCATGGCGGCGATTGAGCCGGCCGATCGCGGCGAGCGTGTCGCGATCGGCTTCACCCCGGGCGAAGGGAAAGGCATCGGAGGCGAAGATGTCGGGGATCGGCTCGGGGCGGCCGAGATCGACGACAGTCCCCTGATGGCGAGCGGGGAGGAAGCCGGCGGAGAAGTTTCCCTTTTGGTTGTAGGGAAGGCCGCGCGGATCGGGGAGGACGACAAACTCCGGAAGATCGTCAACGATCCGCCCCAGGCCATACGACACCCAGGCGCCGAGACAGGGAAACCCGGGGAGCATGAACCCGGTGTTCATCATGTAGCTCGCCGGGCCGTGGACATTCGTCGTCGTCTTCATCGCCATCAGGAACGCCATCCGATCGATGCGCTCCGCCTGACAGGGGAACATGCTGCTCACCCACCGCCCCGTCTCACCATGCTGGGCGAACGGGAACGGGCTCTTCAAGACGTTGCCTGCCGGGCCTGTGAAACCCTCCGGCTTCTCCTTCGGCCCGAGCGCCTCGCCGTGGTGCTTCTCGAGGGCCGGCTTGAAATCAAACGTGTCCATCGGGCTCGCGCCGCCGTTCATGAACAATTGGATGACGCGACGGACCTTCGCCGGATGATGGAGACCACCGAGCGGCCAGGAAGGATCGACGACCGCAGCGCCTTCGGCACCCCGACCCTCCCCCGCGAGCAGATGCGCAAGCGCCACCGCCCCGAAGCCGCCGCCGGCAGCAGCGAGGAGATCACGGCGTGAAGGAAGCAGGAGCGACATGGCAGAAACCCTCGTCCGTCGTTGTCCCTCAGTCGACAAACAAAAAATCATCGGCATTGAACAGCGCCCGGGCGACCGCTTCGAGCCCGTGCCGATGGGCCAGCTCCACGAGCTCCTCTGTCTCTTCCGAAGTCGGCTCGCGTTGCCAAGTCCATTGCACCATCCGACCGATCTTCGCTGGGAGCGGATCGGCGGCGGGGTCGGGCGCGGCCGCTTCGGCGCGGCTGGCGAGATGACGGGCGTGGTGGAGCACGAAGCGGTTGTTGGCGAGAACGAGAGCCTGGAGCGGCGAGGCGGAAAAGCCGCGGGTCGGGGAGAGAAGGCCGAGATCGGGGAAGTCGAGGGCGTCGAAGAGGGGATCGGGGATGCCGCGCCACACCACCCGGTAGATGCTGCGCCGGGTGGCGCCGGGGGAATCCCAGTCGAAGGCGTCGTAGTCGAGGATCGGCGTCAGTTGCGCGCCGGGACGCTGCGAGAAGTGGGCCACCGCCGGGCCGCCACGGGTGTCGTCCAAGCGACCGGAGGCGAGGAGCACGCCGTCGTAGAAACTCTCGGCATCGAGCCGATGGGGCGACATCCGCGCGAGGAGTCGATTGTCGGGATCGGCGTGCATCAGTTCCGGTGGGCAGAGAGAGGCGCGGCGGTAGGCGGCGCTCGTGCAGATGAGGCGATGGATGGCCTTGAGTGAGCCCGCGCGACGGATCTCGGCGGCGAGCCAGTCGAGGAGTTCGGGATGGCTCGGGCTGCCCCCCATGCGGCCGAAGTCGCCGGGGGTATCGCACAGGCCGCGGCGAAAGTGCCACTGCCAGACCCGATTGGCGATGCTTCGCCAGGTGAGCGGGTTGTGCTCGTCGACGAACCAGTCGGCAAGCGCCGCCCGGCGGGCCGATTCCGGAGTGCCGGGGGGAAACTCGAACCGGGAGGAGAGCCCTGCGATCGCCGACAGGGCCCCGGGGCCGACGAGGCCTTGAGGCTGATCGAGGTCGCCACGCTTGAGGACATGGATCTCGCGCGGGGCCGGGAAGACGATCGTGCCGCGCTCGTTCATGGCGGTCGTCGCGGCGGCGTAGAGCTTTTTTGGGGGGGGGAGTTTCGTGAGTTCCGCCTGGGCCAGGGGCGTCAGGATCGCGGCGGCGATCGAGGCCTGCTGGGCTCTGGTGCGGGTGGCGGCGGGGATGGCGAGGGCTTCCTCGGCAGCGGCAGGGAGGGCGATCGCGGCGTCGGGGTCGCCCGAGGTGGCGGAGAGCCGGAAGCGGCCGATCACATGAGCACCGCCGTGGATCTGGCGGAGGGAGATCGCGAGCGTGTCGTCGGGGCCGAGGACCACCGGCGCGGCGAGCACGAAGACCGCATGATGGGGTTTCCCTTCCTCGGGATGGATGCCCCAAGCGGTGGCCGGGTTGCCATCGATGGCGTGCTGAATCGTCCAGCTCTCCTGGTTGAAGTCGGCGCTCGAGCGGGCGATGTTCACCGCGGCCGGCCCGCCACCGGCGGGGAAGATGCGGGCGTCGAACTCCGAGAGATGGAGGTTGCCGTTGTGGGCCCGGCCCGGGCCCTTCATCGGGAGCGAATCGTCGGTGAGGAGATCGAGGCGGAGGGCCGTGATCGGCGGGTGTGGGCCGCGGAGGGTGACGGTGATCACCTCCTTCTCAGGCGGAGTGCCCCCGGAGAGGATCGAGCCGTCGTCGAGCCTCGCAAGCTCGGTGCCAAACGCCGAGGTGAACGTGGCCAGCGGGAGCGTCGTCCACACCGCGCGCGTTTGGCTCGCGCTCTCCCAGGCGGCGACGATCGCCGGGTTCGCCGGATCGTCGAGAAGGGTTTCCGGGGCGGAGAGAGCCTGGCTTGCCACCCGGCGCCAACGCTTGCGGGTGGCGGCGACGAGGCTGTCGGAATCCCAGTCGATCTCCCCCTTCCCGATCCCGGCGAAGACGGCCTGGAGGGAGTAGTAGTCTTCCTGAGAGACCGGATCGAACTTGTGGGCGTGGCAGCGGGCGCAGTTGGCCGTCGTGCTTGCCAGGCTCGACATCACCTGCGTGACCATGTCGTCGCGGTCGAGATTCTCAAACGATTTTGGCGCCGTGGCGGCGGCGGAATGGTCGTAGGTGCCGGCGCCGAGGTAGCCGAGGGCAGGAAACGTCGCGGGATCGTCGGGGAAGAAGACGTCGGCAGCGAGTTGGGCACGGACAAAGGTCGGCCAGGGGAGATCTTCGTTGAAGGCCTTGATCACCCAGTCGCGGTAGGGCCAGGCGTTGGGCCGGAAGACGTCGTGCTCGAAGCCGTGGCTGTCGGCGAAGTGGATCGCGTCGAACCAGTGTCGGGCCATCCGCTCGCCGAAACGGGGCGAGGCGAGGAGCCGGTCGACGAGTCGCTCGTGGGCGTCGGGCGCCGTGTCGGCCACGAAGGCCGCGACGTCCTCCGGCGTCGGCGGGAGGCCGTGGAGATCGATCGAGACCCGGCGGATGAAAGAACGCCTGTCGGCCTCCGGCACCGGCACGAGCCCTTCCTTGGCGAGACGCTCGTCGAGGAAGGCATCGACGGGGTTTTGGGGTGCGGGGCCTGAGCCCCCGGGCAGTGGCGGGGAGACGAGCGGGCGCAGCGACCACCAATCGCCGCCCGCGGGGGCCGCTGCCGGCTCGGCGACGCGCGGATCGACGGCGCCATCGCGGACCCAGGCTTCGAGGATCGCGATCTCGGCGTCCGGGAGTTTGTCGTCGGGCATCTTCAGATCGGCGTCGGCATGCCGCACGGCCCGGATGAGGAGGCTCTCGTCGGGGGAGCCGGGGAGGATTGCCGGCCCCCGGTCGCCGCCAGTCGTCCAGCCGCTCTTCCAATCGAGGGCGAGGTTGCCCTCCATCTGCCCGGCGGCATGGGAGTGGCAGCTCAGGCAGCGGCGGGCGAGGATCGGCTCGACCTGGTCGCGGAAGGAAGCGGCCTGGTCCCCTTCCCCGGCGACCCCGGGGCGGCCGGCCATCAACGGCCAGGCGAGGGCGAGCGCCGCGAGGAGCGAGTGGAGTCGTCGCACGTGTTCTCCCCCGGTGGCGCTGGCGGAAACCCCTGCATTGCCCGGCGGCCCGATGCCAGCCGGCGAAGGGACGAGATTCTACCTCGGGTCGGCCGAGCCCCCGGCGATCAGGGGTCGATCCCGACCAGCTGGGCGCTCCAAAAAGGGTGGAATCCGGCCGATTCGACAGCGATTCCGGCCCGGACGAGGGCCGTCACGAGCGCGGCCGGCGGGGAGAGGGCCGGGTCGATCCGGCAGTCGACGGTGTGGTCGTCGACGAGATGGGCCTCCGGCACCCGGTCGGCGAGACACTCCCGCGCGGCGACCGCGTCGCGGGGCACCGTCACACGCCACGTCCAGGTTCGCCCCGGTGCGAACGTGGCCGGATGGGCCGGCCCACGGGCGATGAAGCGCCCAGCGTCGAGGAGGGCCACGTGGGTGAAGCAGGGAGGCACGATCGCGTCGTCGATCGCCGCGACGACCGTCCGCTCGACGAGCACCGCGGCTTCGATGAGCTGCTCGCAGAGGTGCCGGCCGCGCGGGTCGAGGGCGCGGAACGGATCGTCGAGGGCGAGGATCGCCGGATCGTGGAGGACGGCGCGGCCGAGGAGCAGACGCTTCGTGGTCGCCTCGGGGAGCGTGTCGAGGCGGGCTTCGCCACGGATGCCGGCCAATTCCAGAGCCCGCGTTCGGGCCTCGGTGAGCCGCGCGCCGGAGAGGCCGACGGCGGTGGCGAAGAGATCGAGGAACTCGTCGGCCCGGATCCCCGGCCAGCTCTCGAGCGCGGCCGGGACATAGCCACACATCCGCCGGGCCATCGCCGGCTCGCGGCGCTGCGAGCGGCCGTTGACGACGATCTCCCCTCCGGCGAGCGGTGCCGCTCCGGCGATCGCCGCCACGAGGAGCCCCTTCCCGCAGCCTCCGGCGCCGATCAGCGCCCACGCTTCGCCGGGGGCGGCATCGAAGGAGCAGTCGGCGATCGCCGCCACATCCCCCGCGCGGATCACGGCGCGTTCGATGTGGAGCATGGGAGGGATGGGGCACGCGCCCCGTTCGAGGAGCGGGAAGCTCAGGGGCGCGACGCGCGGCCGAGCCGCTCGGCGGTCATCTCGAGCGACACGAGCAAGCCCTTCGCCTTGTTGAGCGTCTCCTGGTATTCGCTTTCCGGGACGCTGTCGGCGACGATCCCGGCGCCGGACTGCACCGAAGCGATGCCGCCGGCGAGAACGACCGTGCGAAGCGCGATGCAGGTGTCCATCGAGCCGCCGAAGTCGATGTAGCCGACGGCGCCGGCGTAGGGGCCGCGGCGGCGCGGCTCGAGTTCGTCGATGATCTCCATGGCGCGGATCTTCGGGGCCCCCGAGACGGTGCCCGCCGGGAGACAGGCGCGGAGGGCGTCGAAGGCCGTCTTGCCGGCGAGGAGCTTGCCGTTGACGTTGCTCGTGATGTGCATGACGTGGCTGTAACGCTCGATCGACATCACATCGGAGAGCTTCACCGAGCCGATCTCGGCGACACGGCCGACGTCGTTGCGGCCGAGATCGATGAGCATGACATGCTCGGCCCGCTCCTTCGGATCGGCGAGCAGTCCCTCGGCGAGGGCCCGGTCCTCTTCCGGGGTGGCGCCGCGTGGCCGCGTGCCGGCGAGCGGCCGGACGGTTATCGTGCCGTCGAGGAGGCGCACCATGATCTCCGGCGAGCTGCCGACGAGCGTCGCGGAGGGGGTGCGGAGGAAGAACATGAACGGACTCGGGTTCACCACCCGCAGCGTCCGGTAGAGCTCGATCGGCGGGTGGTCGAAGGGAATGTCGAGGCGTCGGCTGAGGACCACCTGGAAGACGTCGCCCGAACGGATGTACTCGATCGCCTTGTCGACGGCGGCGAGGAATCCCTCCCGGCTGAAGGTGGAGGTCGCCGTGCCGTCACTGAGGCACCGGGGCTCGTGGCGCGGGCCGATGTCGGCGGCTGAGGGCCAGTCGGCCGCCGCGAAGAGCGTCTGGATCGTGGCGTCGATCCGCCGGTTCGCCTCGGCCCGGCCGCGCTCGATCGCCGCCGGGGAGCCGTCACCAACGTCGGCGAGGACGACGACGTCGAGCGATTTCGTGACGTTGTCGAAAACCACGAGTCGGTCGTAGAAGGCGAAGCTCAGATCGGGGAGACCGCGGTCGTCGGCGGGCGCGTCGGGAAGATCCTCGACATAGCGGACCGCGTCGTAGGCGGCGTAGCCGATGACACCGCTAGTGAACGGAGGGAGTTCGGGGACGTGCGCCGGGCGGTAGGGAGCCATGCGACGCTCGAGTTCGGCGAAGGGATCGTCGGTCTCGAGCGTTTCCCCCCCCTCGGGAAGTCCGCTGCCGGTGACCGTGACCCGACGCCCGCGGGCCTCGAGGAGGAGGAACGGATCGGCCCCGAGGAAGCTGTAGCGCCCCACCTTCTCGCCGCCGACGACGCTCTCGAACAGACACCCGCAGGTGCCGGCATCGAGGCGGGCGAAGGCCGAGAGTGGCGTCAGGCCGTCGGCGAACAGACGGCGCCACACGGGGACGAGGCGATGGTCGGCCGCCAGGGCCCGAAATCGGGCCGGATCGGGGAGGCAGGAGTCCGGAAGGGACGGTGCAGGCGACATGGAGCGGCGGTGTCGGGCGGTGGCGCTGCGGAGGAAGGCCACAGACTACCCGGACACTCCCCCAACCTCCACCCCGCCGGGCGCCGAGGCCCGCCCACGGCCTCGGCGCGTGGGAGGGGCGATTTGGTGTCCGAAGCCCACGCACGGGGCGACGTTGCGGGAAGGGAACGGATATGATTCAACGTTCCCCTCCGGCACGGTGTGTGCCCGGGAGCGGACA
>JBIIQL010000124.1:0-8223 GCA_044342095.1 Pirellulales bacterium | reverse complement strand
TTCGCGCAGGCTTCCCCGTCAGGCGAGTGGGACGCGCCGGCCTTCGCGCTGACTGACGCCAGCGGCCTGCACGACGTCCATGGCCCGGAGGACGTCGTCGAGGCCGCTGTGCGGCCTGAGGAGGCTAGTCACTTTGCGGTGGAATTGCAGGAGCATCTGCTCCCCGACGGAGCGGTCTGCGTCGAGGGATTCCTGGTGCCGTCCGGCCGTGTCGAACCACACCAGTCCGTTGGGATGGTCGACGAACGCGATCCCCTTCTCGCAGGCCACCTGGAGGGCCGACGGGGGCCGGAAGCCGACGGCCTCCTCCCAGCAGGCGGGGATGTAGTAGCCGCAGCTGATCTGGGCGATCGGCCCGTTTCCCGCCGCCCCGTCGGTCGTGAAGTCGAGACTCATCATTTGGTAGTCGTCGATCTCGGCCCCCGGCGTCTCCGCGTGCCGCACCGCGACGACGCTCGTCGGCTCACTTCCCGCGACATACCGGCACCAATCGACCAGTTCCATGAGATCGCGGGCCTCGCTGGCCCGGTCGCGCGGCGGCACGCCGGCCGCGGGGGTGATCTGCGGCACGCGTCGATGACAGAAGAGCATCCGCGGCGCCCCGAGACGAGTGGCGATCAACTCTTTGAGCCGCATCGTCGCGGGCGCATGACGGCGGGGAAGTTCGGCCATGAAAGCAATTCCCGACTGCTCGACGCGACGGCGGAGCACGTCGGCCTCGGCGGCATCGACCGGGAGCGAGGCCCCGGCATAAACCGCCTTGCCGTGATCGCAGGCAGCGAGGATCGGCGCCACGCCGTACCACTGATCGGAGAGGTAGAGGATCGCGTCGATGTCGTCCCGCGCGGCGAGGGCCCGAAATCCCTCCACGGCCACCGTCCCGAGTTCTCCCGCCGCCCGCCGCGCCAGGTGCGCGACCTGTTCGCAGATCCCGTGCACCTCGAAACGGTCGGCGAGCGACCGCAGCGCCGGGAGGTGGCGTTTCTCCCACAGGGGCCCGAGTCCGACGATACCGACGCGGAGTTTCATCGCGGAGTCCCCGGTTCCGCGGCAGCCAATTCGCGATCGCGGTCGATCCCCTTGTCGGCGATGTCCTTGCGGCACCAAGCACCGCTCCAACGGATGCGACGGACCGCCGAATAAGCCTGGAGTTTGGCTCGGGCGAGGCTCTCACCGACGGCCGTGACGGCGAGCGTCCGCCCGCCATCATTCACGACGCCCTGTCCGTTCGGGCCGGCGCGGGTCGCGGCGTGGAACACTTCCACTCCGTCGAGCGTTTGGGCATCGGCAAGCCCCCGGATCGGCCGCCCCTTTTCGACGTCCCCCGGATATCCCTCCGATGCCATGACGACGGTCACGGCAGCCCCGGACTTCCAGACTGGAGGATCGATCGCCTCGAGCTTCCGATCGACCGTCGCATCGACGATCTCCAGAAGGCTCGAGTCCAGCAACATCATCAGCGCCTCGCACTCCGGATCCCCGAAGCGGGCATTGAACTCGAGCACTTTCGGCCCCTGCGCCGTGAGCATCAGCCCGGCAAACAAAACCCCCTGGAAGGGAACCTGCGAGCGCCGCATCGCATGGACGGTCGGCACGAGGATCCGCGCCTCGATCTCCGCCATGAGGGCGGCATCAACAAATGGCGTCGGGCAATACGCGCCCATTCCCCCGGTGTTCGGCCCTTGATCGCCGTCGTAGGCGGCCTTGTGATCCTGGAGCGGCGGGAGAGTGACGATCGTCCGTCCATCGGTGATCGCCATGACGCTCACTTCGCGGCCGTCGAGTCGCTCCTCGACGAGGATCCCCTTGGCCGCCGCCGCGAACTGCGGATCCACGGTGAGGGTGGCGACGGCGGCCAGCGCCTCCGCACGATCGGCGCAGACAAACACCCCCTTGCCGGCCGCCAGGCCATCGGCCTTCACCACCACCGGCATGTCCTCGCGGGCCTCGAGGTACTCCTGGGCCCGCTTCGCCGAGCGGAACTCCCGGTACATCGCCGTCGGCACGTCCCCCCGGTGGAGGATTTGCTTGCAAAACGCCTTGCTCCCCTCGATCTGCGCGGCTCGGGCGGTGGGGCCGAAAATCCTCAATCCTTCGGCCTGGAAGGTATCGACGACCCCGGCCACGAGCGGAGCCTCCGGGCCGATCACGGTGAGATCAACCGCGCGGGATCGGGCCAGCCCCACCAATCCCGGAATGTCCCCAGCCTTCACGGCGACGTTCTCGCCGATCTGGGCCGTCCCGGCATTCCCCGGAGCGATGAGCACTTCGGCGCCGTCCGCGGCCAGTTTCCAGGCCAAAGCATGCTCGCGACCACCACTACCGACGACGAGGACGCGACGCGAGGGGCCTGCCACGGGGAACGATCCTTTCAGGGATGGAGCGAAGCCGATGCCGGGGCCGGAAAATCGGGGTCCTGGAAACGATCCCGAACGGTCCGGAGGGGAGCAGACTACCGGAAGGGTCCCGGGATGCGAATCGACGCTGTGGTTGGGTTGAAAAAGCACCCGCTCGGTCCCTCGCTTCGGCGACGCCCGACCACGGAATTGGGAATCGTGCGGGTGGGGCTGAATTCGCGGCCTCCGCGCTCCACCCGACGTTGACAGCCATAGCCCAGCCGATACAGTTGGAAGAGAGTTCGTGAAAAAAATCACGAACTTTCTCCCGGGCCTTGTTTTCCCCATTTCCGTCCGATTTCCGGCTGTTTCTGCCGGGGGTTTTGGGCGGGGTGGAGGGACGAGAACCGGTTGATGGGACGAGAGCACAGCAGGCTGGGGCAGGGCTCACTCCGGGATCCGGCCGAACGAGTGGACTTTTCCCCCGAAGTGCCACCGTAGGATTGCGATCAGGATCGGTCGGGGGCCATCGGCGACCTTGAGCGTTGAGGCGAGGCATGGCTGAAAACAAGAAAATGTCGACCGCGGAGATTCTCGCGGCCGCGAGGGCCGCAAAAGCGGCCAAGTCCGAGGCCGTCGAGGCAGCGCCGTCGGCAGACGAGCCCGCCGCCCCGGTCTCCAAACCTGCTCCCGCCAAGGCCGCGGCTCCAAAGCCCGCCTCCGCGAAGCCCGCTGGCGCCGCTGGTGGCCGCCCGAGCGTGGCCGAAATCATGGCCCTCGCACGGGCGAAGAAAGAGGCAGAGCAAGGGGGTCCGGCTGAAGTTGCGGAAAAACCGGCTCCGAAGCCCGCTGCCCCCAAAGCCCCAGCCACGGAGAAACCTGCCGTCGCCAAGCCTGCAGCCAAGGCCGCAACTCCAAAAACCGTCACGCGTGATACCGCGAGCATCCTCGCGGCGGCCCGGACGGGAGCCAAGCCGGGCCCGGTGAGCAAGGCCGATGCCCCCCCCCGCCCAGTCGCTGCGGTGGAACCCGCGTCGGCGGTCGTCAAGGCGCCGCCCGCCAAACTCGCCGCCGCTCCGACCCTCCCGCCGAAGCCGGTCAAGCCGGCTGCCAAGAAGGGGGCCGACGCCGAGCAAGATCGGCGTGGATTCCTCGAAATGGCCCTCGGCTCGTTCATGGCCACCGGCTTCACCGCCCTTTCGATGACCGGTGGGCTTTTCGGCCTCGGCCTGGCCCGGTTCATGTTCCCCAACGTCCTCGCCGAGCCGCCGAGCCGTTTCAAGGTGGGGTTCCGCGAGGGATTTCCGGCCGGCAAGGTGGAGACGAAGTACGTCGCCCAGTATGGCGTTTGGGTCGTGAACAGTGACGTCGGCGGCCAGCAGCAGATTTACGCCCTCAAGACCGTCTGCACCCACCTCGGCTGCACGCCCAACTGGCTCGAGGCCGAGCAAAAGTTCAAGTGCCCCTGCCACGGCAGCGGCTTCTACAAGGACGGCGTCAATTTCGAGGGACCTGCCCCCCGTCCGCTCGAGCGCTACGCGATCCGGATTGCCGATGACGGGCAACTCGAGATCGACAAGGGCCGCACGTACCACGAGGAACTGGGCCAGTGGGCCGATCCTGAGTCGTACATCACGGTCTGACCCCCTCCGCCCTGCCTCCGTCCATCGCTTCCCAGCCAGCTCCGTCCCCGACCTCCGGCAACCGACCAATGGCCATCGGCGAAACGATCCGCAACTCCCAGATCTGGAAAAGCATCTTCCGGCATCCCATGCCCCTCGACCGGCGTAACCGGATCGTGGTGATGCTCACCAATTTCTTCCTTCATCTCCATCCCGTGTCGATCAAGAAGCAGGGGATCGCCCTCTCCTTCACGTGGTGCATGGGTGGGGTGACGTTCTTTCTTTTCCTGGTCGAGACGGTGACCGGCGTGTTGTTGATGTTCTACTACCGGCCGACGCTGGAGTGGGCCTACAACGACATCCTCGCCCTCCGCGACGTCACGAGTCTCGGGGTGCTCCGTGAGCTCCATCGCTGGGGGGCTCACGCGATGGTAATCACAACCTGGCTCCACATGTACCGGGTGTTCCTCACCGGCAGCTACAAGCCGCCTCGTGAGTTCAACTGGGTGATCGGCGTGATCCTCCTCCTCCTCACGCTCCTTCTCTCATTTACCGGGTATCTGCTCCCCTGGGATCAGCTGGCGATCTGGGCGATCACCGTCGGGTCGAACATGGCCCGTGCTTCGCCACTGCTCGGGTATGAGGGGCCCGGTCAGCAGCTCCTTACCATCGGTGGCATCGACATGATCACCGACGGCTCGGACGCCCGGTTCGGACTTCTGGGCGCTCGTTTCGTGGGCGAAGAGACACTCAACCGATTCTACGTCCTCCACTGCATAGCGATCCCCTTGGCGGTCGCCCTGCTTCTGGCCATCCACTTCTGGCGTGTGCGAAAGGACGGCGGCATCAGCGGCCCGCTGTAGTGCGACTCCCATGCATTCAAACGGACTTTTCCTCAAAGACGTCGCCGGCTTCCTGGGCTCGTATTACACCGGCCTGGCGATCATGAACGCGGTGGCGGCCTTCGTGCTCTGGAAACGGAAGCACCGAACAGGCGATGCCATTGTCTGGGCTACCGTGGCCGGAGCGATGATGATCCTCGCCAGTCTGGCGATGTCGGGATCCGCGACTTGGGTGCCGCATCTGCCGGAGTGGCTCCGCAAACTCGTCAACACGCTTTCCGGACCGGTGAATTACACCGCCGGAACGACGTTGCTGTTCGTTGGGGCGTTCGTTTTCCGGAAGTTCTTCGTGAAGCCGATGGTGGCTTGGACGGTCCTCAATGCCGCCCTGTTGCTCATGGGGCTGGCGATGGCGGACGAAAACTTCGCCTCGATCGTGATGAAGCCGGACAATGTGCCGATCGTCGGGCTCGTCTTCCTTCTCGCGTTCTTCACCTGGGTGGCGACGAAACAGGCGGTCGAGAACGACGAGCGGATCGCCCAGGGGCTCCCGCCCCTGGAGAAGGAAAACGACGAGAAGGTTCTCGTCTGGCCCGATTTGGTCTACACCGAACTGATCTGCATGGTGGGGGTGGCCGCGTTCCTCCTCGCCTGGGCGCTTCTTCTCCCCGCACCGCTCGAGGAGCCGGCCTCGAGCGTCAAGACCCCGAATCCCTCCAAGGCACCGTGGTACTTCCTCGGCCTTCAGGAGATGCTCGTCTACTTCGATCCTTGGTACGCCGGCGTCGCCCTGCCGAGCATGGTGGTCTTCGGTCTGATGGCGATGCCCTATCTCGACTTCAACAAGAAGGGGAACGGCTACTACTCGATCAACGAGCGGAAGTTCGCTTACCTCACGTGGCAGTTCGGTTTCCTTGAACTGTGGATCACGCTCATCATTCTCGGCACCTTCCTCCGCGGCCCCAACTGGAACTTCTTCGGGCCGTTCGAATATTGGAGCCCGTACAAGGTCGAGGTGCTCAACAACGTCGACCTGCCACAGATGTTCTGGGTGAACCTCCTCAATCGGCCATTGCCGCGGGTCGCGTCTGACGCGCCGTGGTACGCCCAGGTGGGGACGATCCTCCTGCGCGAGGCCCCCGGCCTGCTGATCATGGCCGCCTATCTTTTCATTCTTCCCCCGCTCCTCGCCGTGACGGTTTTCCGCAAGTACTTCGCCAAGATGGGCTTCGTCCGCTACTTGGTGATGATCAATCTCATGCTGCTGATGCTCTCTTTGCCTTTGAAGATGGTCCTTCGCTGGACGCTGAACCTGAAGTATCTCATCAGCATTCCGGAGTTCTCCCTCAACTTCTGACCCGGTCGAACGTCCAGCCGTCCGATCGCGCGTCGACACCGCGGGCCTCCCTCCCTCCGAGCCGTTTCCATGCCTGCCACAGAACAAACCTGGCGCAACCTGAAGCTGCTGCACGTCGTCTTCGGTATCACGGCCATCGTGTTACTGCTGACGACGGTCGCCATGCTCGCAGCCGATCACAACCGTCCGTGGAAGAAGTATCAAAAAGGGTTCCGCGACCTGGAAACCTGGTCGGCGGCTGCGCGGGTGGCGGAGGAAAGCTCCGACACGTACGCCACAGAGACAACCGATCTCGAGGCGGCGCTCGCTGACGCCCGCCGCGCGGCAATCGACCCGAGCTTGACGGCCGCATTCCTCCAGCAGGCGAGGACGAACGACGAGGACGCCGTCGCTGCGGATCTGGTCCAGACCGACGTCGACCGCCTCGCCTCACAAACCGACCCGAGCGAGCGGCTCTCGATTCGTGGTGACCTCGTCGAGCGCATGCGCGACATCGCGAAACGGGCGAAGTTTCGCGAAGACAACCTCGCTGGGAAACTCAAGCTCCGCAAGGCGGAGTTCGACAAGTGCCGTGCCGACTACGAATTGGGCGTGGCCGAGGGGGCGACGCAGTCCCGGCTCGACTCATTGCTCGGGATTGCAGAAGCGAAGCAAGCCGAGGTCGGCGAGGCCAACCAAGCCAATCAGATCGCCAACACGTACCGCAAGGGTCTCGAAGCGATTCTCCGCGAGGTCACGGCGACCGAAGACGCGGCGGCCAAGACTCTCGCCGACCACCGCAACAAGGTCGGTCAGCTGGCGAAAACGCTCAAAGATCGCGCTCCAAATCCGGGCAAGACCCTCCTCGAACTTCCGGTCCTCGACGCCTTCAACGGCCCGCTCCGCGTCGATCAGATCTGGCTGCCTCAGCTCACGCTCAACAACAATTTCCGTGACGTCGCCCGGTTCGACCGCTGCATCACTTGCCACAAGGGCATGGACAAGTCGGCCCCCGGTGCCCCCACCGAGCCCGCCTACCGTGAGCAGTCGGATGTGGCAATCACACTCCCAACGGCCACCGAGCCTGGGGCGCCCCGCCCGTCGGTTCAGGGCAACGGGAACGCACAACTCGAGAAGCTTTATGGCTTCGCGCTCGCCCCAAAGGGCCTGTTCAATGCCGAGGATCCGACCGTCAGCTTCGTCGTCCCAGGTTCGCCGGCCGCGGTTGCAGGGCTCACAACGGGCGACGTGATCGCCGGCATCGACGGCGGAAAGACCCTCGTTCGCGAAGCAACCGTCGCGACCCTCATCGAAACCCCGGAGGCAGGGCGGCCGCTCCAACTCGCAATCCGTCGCGGCGTTCCACAGCCCTACGCCACCCATCCCCGCCTCGACCTCTTCGTCGGCTCCACGAGCCCCCACCCGATGCAGACGTTCGGGTGCACGATCTGCCATCAGGGCCAGGGAAGCGCGACGAGCTTCAAATGGTCGTCACACAGCCCCGATTCGCCGACTCAGGCGCATGAGTGGCACGACGAGCATGGATGGTTCAACAACCATCACTGGATCCTCCCGATGCTCCCGAACCGCTTCGAGGAGTCGAGCTGCCTGAAGTGCCATCATCAGGTGGTCGATCTCGAAGCCAGTGAGCGTTTCCCCGAGCCTCCCGCACCGAAGGTTGTCGAGGGCTACCACCTCATCCGCCAGTACGGCTGCTACGGCTGCCACGAGATCAACGGCTACGCCGGTCCCGACAAGCGAGTCGGACCCGACATGCGCGTCGCGCCGAATTATCACGAAGTCGCCGAGGCTATCGCCACCGACCCTGGGCTCGAGGCTCTCGGCGACGACGCGAAGAGGCTCGTCGAGGATGTCCGCTCGAGCCCCGACGGGAAGCTTTCTCGTGAACGTCTCCGTGAGCTCCTCGAACTCGACGCCAACACTGGTGAAGAGGCCAAGCTTTCGGCGCGGTCCCATGTCCTCGCCGCCCAACTCAAGGAGCCCGAGACTCCTGGCTCGCTCCCGAAAGTCGGCCCCAGTCTCCGGCATGTCGCTGCCAAGGACAGCTTCGAGTGGCTCTATTCCTG
>JBIIQL010000123.1:0-8239 GCA_044342095.1 Pirellulales bacterium | reverse complement strand
AGAATCGCAACCGCTCCCGGACTCGCGCCGGACAGGCGTAGAGCGGGCAACGGAGAAACACCCCCTCGGGATCCTTGACGATGCCGCTGCCACATTCCGGGCACTGCGTCGGCGGCGTCCAAGGGATCTCGTCGCCCGAACGCCTGTGCTTCTCCACCCGGACGATATGCGGAATCACCTTCCCCGCCTTCTCGACGACGACGACGTCGCCGGTGCGGATGTCCTTCCGGGCGACCTCGTCGGCGTTGTGGAGGCTCGCCCGGCGGACGATCGTGCCGGCCAGTTCCACCGGCTCGAGGTCCGCCACCGGCGTCACCGTCCCCCCGCGCCCCACCTGGACGCGGATCCCGGCGAGCTTCGTCGTCGCCTCGAACTTCTCGAACTTCCAGGCGATCGCCCAGCGTGGGGTCTTGGAGGTCGCCCCCGCCTCAGCCTGCTGGGAGAAATCGTCGACTTTGACGACGAAGCCGTCGACCTCGAAGTCGAGGGCGTGGAGTTCCTCGATGAGGGCGTTGCCATGCTCGACGAGGGCCCCGATCGAGGTGAACCGCCCTCCCCCTGGCGCGACGGCGAGTCCTGCGGCCTTCGCCCAGGCCTGGAGGCCCGACTGGGAGGCGATCCCCAGGCCAGCGGAGTCGCCGATTCCGTGGCAGAAGAAACGCAGCGGACGGGCGGCGCACTCGCGCGGATCGAGGAGGCGGATGCTGCCGGCGGTGACGTTTCGCGTGTTGGCGTAGGGGGGCTTGCCTTCGCGAGCCTGCGCTTCGTTCAAGCGGACGAGGTCGGAGTTGGCCATGTAGACCTCGCCGCGGACCTCGATTCGCGATGGCGGAGTGGCGAGGTCGAGGCGCAGCGGCAGGTCGCGGATCGTCCGCGCGTTGTGGGTGATGTCGTCGCCGACGCTGCCATTGCCGCGCGTCGCCGCCAGCGCCAGCATCCCGTTGTCGTACGTCAGAGACACGGCCACGCCGTCGATCTTCAGCTCGAGCACCCAGGCCACCGGCCGCGGATCGCCGCCCGCTGCGAGGAGGGCCTCGACCTTCCCCGCCCAGGCGACGAGGTCGTCGGCGGAGTAGGTGTTGTCGATCGACAGCATCGGGATCGGATGCCGCACCGGGGCGAGGCCATCGAGGGCCTCCCCGCCGACGCGCTGCGTCGGGCTGTCGGGGGTGACAAGATCCGGGTGGCGGTGCTCGAGATCGCGAAGCTCGTCGACGAGCCGGTCGTACTCGAGGTCGGTGATCTCCGGCGCCGCCTCGACGTGGTAGCGCCGGTCGTGGTGGCGGATCGACGCGCGGAGGGCCGCGATGCGCTTCGCGGCATCGGCGCTCACGGGGCCGCCTCATGGGAATCGGCGCTGTCCTGCCCGGCAGCCCGATCGCCGGCCGGAGGCGGGGGGAGCGGCTCGCGCTCGCTGCGGAGCCGACGGCGGATCGCGTCGTGCCCGATCTCGTCGTAAGCGATCGACCCGAAGGTCGCGGCGGCGAGCGCGACGAGCTCGACGACCAGCGCCGTCGTCCCCCAGCGGTCGATGAGCCGCTCGAGGAGGTGGGGCGCTGCCCGCGCTGTCTCCGGACGGATTCCCCGGAGGACGAACAGGCAGTAACAGGCCGCCGTGAGCGTGAAGGCGATCCCCACGATGCCGAGGAGGACGCTGAACGGATTCACTTTCTTGCGCTGCATGGGCGGGAGTATACCCGCCCCCTCAGGCGACCCGGCAGAGGCCGGCGGAGAGCAGCGCCGTCGCCGCGTCCACGACGGCGTCGACGTCGATCGCCGCCATCGAGCGGGTGTCGGTCTTCCGCTCGTGCCACGGTGGACGCACCCCGGCGGGGGGCTCGACGGTGACATGGCCCTGGCCCCACGGGCCGTTCCGCGTCGCCGGCACGGGGCCGAAGAGGCCGACGCAGGGGGTGCCGACGGCGGCCGCGAGGTGGAGCGGCCCGGTGTCGGAGGAGATCATCAGGGCCGCGAGCCGACAGAGCTCGCCGAGCTCCTGGAGCGAGGTCTGGGGTGCGAGGATCGCGCGGCCGGCGGAAGCGATCCTTTCGGCCATCGCTCGTTCCCGCTCCCCCCCCCAGACGACGACGACGCGCCGCCGATGGTCGTCGGCGAGGCGGGCGGCGACGGCGGCGAAGCGATCCTCCGGCCAGAGCTTCGAGGGCCATCCCGCACCGGGATTGAGGATCACCGGCGCCGCGCCCGGGCCGAGCGACTCGATCCAGCCCTCCATCCGCGCCCGGGCCAGCGGCCAACGCGGCATGTCGAACCGGGGGAATCCGGCGGGGATGCCGAGCGGGGCGAGGAGGCCGCAGTTTCTCGCGACGACGTGCGCGGCCGACGGGGTGACGCGATGATGGGTGACCATCCAGGAAGCCTCGCGGGCCTCGGGACGGGCATGTCCGATGCGGATCGGGCTGCCGGCGAGGAACGCGACCAGGGCGCTCTTGAAGAGCCCCTGCATGTCGATGGTGACATCGGGGGCGAAGGTCTGCAGGTCGCGGCGGAGGCGGAGGATCTCGGCCGGTCGTTTGGCCCAGCCCCGCGGGAGGCGGAAGACGCGGTCGATCGCCCGATGACCCTCGAGGACGTCGGTGGAACGCCCCTCCACGACCCAGCCGACCGTCGCCGCCGGAAAGGCATCCTTGATCGCCACCGCCGTCGGCACCCCGTGGAGGACGTCGCCGATGGCGGAGAGCTTCACAAGCAGGATCGTGCGCGGCGCGTTCATGACCGGAAACTCCCCGGGGAAGGCGGGGATTCCACAGGAATCACGGGGGCGGGGCAAGGTCGTTTTCGCCCCGACTCCCCGCCTCAGGCCGGGGCGTCGAGGTGGGCCAATTCGCAAATCAGGGCCGAGGCGACCTGCTGCGGGCAACTCCAGACGAGGAACAGCATCGACTCGCGGACGCCCCGTTCGGCCGGATGGCCAGCGATGAACCCCGCCCCTTTCGTGGCGGTGAGCGCCGCTTGGGCCGCGCGAACGACGAGGCTGTTGGCCGCCGTGCGGAGGGCATCGCGTGATGCCGGGTCGGGGTGTTCTTCTCCCGCAAGCCGGCCGAGTCGGGCGGCGAGCTCGTCGGCCTCGTGACGGAAGTGCGTGGCGACTTGCCCGAGCGTGGGGCGGGCGGCCGCCTCGTGATCGAGCATCGCGATCGAGGCCCGGCTGGCCCCAATGGCCAGGGCGCTGGTCGCCAGCCCGCCAGCCCGGGTGGGAGAGGGGGCCGAGGGGACGATCTCAGCGAGCGGCTCGACACCGTCGAAGGCCACGCTCGAGGTGCGACTGCCGGAGAGAGCGAGCATCGGCATCGGCACGCCGATCGTCAGCCCTGTCGCCGAGGTCGGGATGACGAAGAACCGCGGCGTGCCGTCGTCGCCGACGGCGCCGGACACGATCATGTCGCTGGAGTCAGCGCCGGTGACCCAGGGGCATGTTCCGTCGAGCCACCACGACACGCCCCGGTGGACCGCCCGCATGGCCGGGGGTCCGATGTGGCGACGGCTCGTCGTGAGCTGGGCGATTCCGACCGTCGCCGTGACTTCGCCGCGCGCCAGACGGGGGAGGAGGCTGTCGCGGAGTTCGGTCGATCCGGTGGCGATCAACCGGCAGGCGCTGGCCCACTGCGTGAGCACGAGAGCCGTCGTCAGACAGGCAGCCGCGACGGCGGTGAGCGCCTCGAGGAGCGCCGGCTCCGTCGCCCCGGTGCCGCCATCCTCGGTCGCGATGAATCCGGCGAGAAGACCACGTTCGGCGAGGCTGGCGAAGGCGCCGCTGTGCCACGGGCCCTCTCGATTGGTCGAGCTGGCGAGGCGGGCCAGGTCGGCACGGAGGGCCACGAGGGTGGCATCATCGGGACGCGTTGGATCGTGGGTGAACATGGAGGAAGAGTATGCCTTCCCGGAGGGGAGTGCTTCACCCGCCCGATCGCGAAGCTATACTCCGGATCCTTCTGGCTGGTGCCCACCTCGTTCTTCCCGCCCGATTCGTTCCACCCGCGAACGTCCCCTCCGCCCCGGAGCCCATCATGAGCCAGCCTGAGGATTTCCGCGCGCCCACACCCTCCTCGACGGGCCGCCTTTCGGCCGGCAAGCAGGACGCCTCCGGGCCCCCTCCCGGTCCCCTGCGGCTGATCGAGCTCTCCCCCCAAAACCTCTACGACAAGTGTCAGGCACTGGCCCGCAACCTGTGGTGGAGCTGGCATCCGGAGGTGACGAACCTCTTCCGGGAGCTCGACCCGGTCCGTTTCCGGCAGCTCGATCACAACCCGATCGCGCTGTTGGCCGAGTTCACGCCGGAGCGGCTCGAGGCCCGGGCGGCGGAGCTCGTCCTCTACAGCCGGATCAACCAGGCCTACCGGCGTTTGAAGGAATACCTCGCCGCCGAGAACACCTGGAGCGACGTCCACGCCGGCGTCCTCGGCTCGAAGCCAGTGGTCTACTTCTCGGCCGAGTTCGGGATTCATGAGTCGGTGCCGATCTATTCCGGCGGCCTCGGCGTCCTGTCTGGCGACCACATCAAGAGCGCCAGTGGCCTCGGTATCCCGCTGGTGGCGGTGGGGCTCTTCTACAAGCAGGGCTACTTCAAGCAGCAGCTCGACATCGACGGCTACCAGCACGAGGAATACCTCCAGTCGCGCGTCGAGGCCTTGCCGCTGGAGCCGGCGATCGGCACCGACGGCCAGCAGGTGCAGGTGGCGATCGACACCCGCTCCGGCCAGATCCGGGCGAAGGTGTGGAAGATGGCGGTGGGCCGGGTGAGCCTCTACCTCCTCGACTCCGACGTCGATGGCAACACGCCGGAGGACCGCGAGCTGACCAGCCGGCTCTACGGCGGTGATACGCGTGTCCGCATCCGCCAGGAACTCGTTCTCGGCATCGGCGGCGTCCGCGCCATCCGGGCCCTGGGAATCGTCCCCGGCGTCTATCATCTCAACGAGGGCCACTCCGTCTTCGCGACGCTCGAGGCGGTGCGGGGACGGATGGATCGTGACGGTTTCTCCTTCGACGACGCCGTCCGCGAGGTCGCTCGGCAGACGGTGTTCACCACCCACACGCCGGTGCCCGCCGGGCACGATCGCTTCGACAGCGGTCAGATCGAGGAGCATCTCGGCCCGATGCGCGATGCCCTCGGGATCTCGCACGACCATCTCATGGGGCTGGGGCGCGTCGATCCCAGCAACCACGGCGAGCCGTTCTGCATGACGGTCCTCGGCCTCAAGCTGTCGCGGCGGGCGAATGCCGTTAGCGCCCTCCATGGCCATGTCAGTCGGAAGATGTGGAAGGATCTGTGGGGCTGGCGGGTCGAGGAGGAGGTGCCGATCGGCCACATCACCAACGGCGTCCACGTGCCGAGCTGGCTGTCGTGGCAGATGCTCCAACTCTACGACCGGATCTTCCCGGCGAATTGGTTCCGGCGGATGGGGGAGCCGGATGTCTGGCAGAAGATCCACGAGTGCGATCCCGGCGAGCTGTGGGAGACCCACTACGCCCTCAAAAACCTCCTCCTCCAGTTCGTCCGCCGTCGCCTGGCGCGGCAGTGCAAGCGGCGCGGCGAGAGCGATGAGGCCGTCGAGGCAGCCCGGTCGGTACTCGATCCGAACGTCCTCACGATCGGATTCGCGCGGCGCTTCGCCACGTACAAGCGGGCCGATCTCGTCCTCGGTGATCTCGACAAGCTCTCCAAGCTCGTCTGCGATGCCGATCGGCCGATCCAGGTGATCTTCGCCGGCAAGGCCCATCCGGCCGACGATCCGGGCAAGGGGCTGATCCGCAAGATCGCCAACCTCCGCCACGACCCGCGCCTCGCCGGGCGGATCGTGTTCGTGGAGGATTACGACATCAACGTCTGCCGGCACCTCATCCAGGGGGTCGACGTGTGGCTCAACAACCCGCGGCGGCCGCTCGAGGCCTCGGGTACCAGCGGCCAGAAGGTGGTGTTGAACGGCGGGCTCAATTGCTCGATTCCAGACGGCTGGTGGGCGGAGGCATTCGACGGCCGCAACGGCTTCGCCATCGGTCGCGGCGAGATCCATGCCAATCCCGAGATCACGGACGCCCGTGATTCGGCGGCGCTCTATGACGTGCTCCAGAACGAGGTCATCCCGCTGTTCTACGACCGCGATGCCGACGGCCTGCCGCGGACGTGGATCAAGATGATGAAGAACTCGATCAGTTCGCTCGCGTGGCGGTTCAGTTCCCACCGCATGGTGATGGACTACGCCCGCAGTTGCTACGTCCCGGCGGCCGGTGGGCTGTCGTGCGACATGCACTCGCGCTGACGCGAAGCCACGGGCCACCTGTCCCGCCGCCCCGCCCCCGCGGGGCGGCGGGGTGGTCAGGGCATCTCGGTGTTCGTCGGCGCTTCGACCCGCTGAATCTTCGGGGGGCCCGTCATGTCGAGCGACGTCGACTCCAATTGCCGGCCGATCTCGTCGAAGATCCGGCGATGCTGATCGATGGAAACCTCTTCTGCCTTCCGTTCGGCCTGGGCTATCGACCACCCCCGCAGCGTGATGTCCATGTCGGCTGTGAGTTGGGAGATTTGCTTCTCGAGGATGCAGAGCCTGGCCACCTTCCGCTGATCGGCCTGTTCCCCGAGCGTCCCGGCCACGGCGATGTCGGCTTGAATCGAGCGGATTTCGATCTGCAGCGGTGTCCGCTGCGCCCGCAGACTTCCGATCTCGCCGAGGAGGAGTTCCCGGCGGATCTCGGGTGAGAAGGCATCGCTGCCGCCGGACTTGGCCGTCAGGGCCTCCTCCTTGGAGAGGATCTCGGTCTGCACCTCGCGGTATTTCTTCACGAGTTGGTCCCGCCGAGCAAGAAGGTTGGTCCTCTCACGCTCGACCATGTCGGTGACGAAGGTCTGTACTACGGCGTCGACGATCTGCTGGAGATCGTCCATCCGTTCCCCCCGCACGCCGACACGGATCAGCTCCGTCCCTTCCGGCGCCGTCACGTCGAGCGCTGCGAGGAGCCACGCCGTCGGATCGGGTTCCTCGTTCCGCATCGTCTCGAGGTTCGCGATCTCGGGTTGCCGCAGCACCGCTTGGATGATGATCGGGCTCTCGAACCATTGAACGTATCGTTGGCGGGTCTTCTCGAAGGTTTCGTAGGGGCCTTCAACGGAACCGGCAGGACGGTTGACACGGATCCAGGCAACGGCTTCGTGGGCCCCGTTGGCGACTGCTTGGGTGGGCTCCGCCGCAGGCTCGGCGGTATGCGCAGGTGTCGCCGCGATCGTGGCGAAGAGGGCCACGAGGCAGGCAGCGATCGAAGCTCGACAGACCATGACAGGCTCCTCTGAGAAATTGGACGCGGCGCATCAGGCGGGGCGCCCCAGCCGACCGTCTTCCCCATCGATGATACCGAGCCCCACCAGAGGAGGGGAGAAGCGTCGGCGATTCTGCCAGGCTATTCCCCGAGCGTCCGCCGGCGGCGGAGGAAGTGGTGATAGTGCTGGGCGAAGCGGTGGGCTTCGTCGCGGACGTACTCGAGGAGGCGGAGGGAATAAGCGTCACGAGAGATCTTGAGCGGCTCGCTCTTTCCCGGGACGAAAACCTCCTCTTCTCGCTTTGCCAGCGAGATCACGCACGGAGCCTCGATCCCGAGCGATTCCAGGGCCGCCATCGCCGCTGACAACTGCCCCTTGCCGCCGTCGACGAGAAACAGATCGGGCAGGCTCGCTCCCTCACGCACGAGCCGCGAGAACCGGCGCGACACGACTTCGTGGATGCTCTTGAAGTCGTCGATCCCACTGACTCCCTTGATCCGGTAGCGCTTGTAACCGGCCTTGAAGGGGAGGCCGTCGATGAATTGGACGAGGCTCGCCACCGTCTCGTTGCCGTGGAGATGGGCGATGTCGACCCCCTCGATGACACGCGGCGGCGCCGCGAGCCCGAGGACCTTCGCGAGCCCGGCGAGCCCCTTCTTCGGATCGACGAGGAACACCTCCGGCTGGACATGCTCCTCGAGGTCGCCACGCTGGTCGAGCGTCTCGAGGAGTTTGATCTCGTCGCGGAGCCTGGCGGCCCGCTCGAACTGGAGCCGCCCCGACGCGGCGAGCATCTCCGCCTTCATCTCCTCGAGGAGCTTCCGTTTCCCTCCTTCGAGAAACGTCCGCAGCCGGTTGATGTCGCCCCGGTATTCCTCCTTCGAGATCCGCAGGTTGCAGGGAGCGGTGCACTGGCCGATCGAGGCGAGCAGACAGGGGCGGAACCAGCGCCACTTCGGGTCGGAGGCA
>JBIIQL010000122.1:0-8290 GCA_044342095.1 Pirellulales bacterium | reverse complement strand
GGGAAGGAGCAGGCCGACGAGGGTGCCGATGATCGCGATCACGACCAGGAGCTCGACGAGCGTGAACCCACGCCGGGTCGACGGGGAGAATTGACGCATGGGATGGATGGCCCAGAGGGTGAGAAAATCCCGAGATTCGGCGGCAAAACCCACAGAGAAGCTCGGTGAAATGTTAGGACAACACATTTTTTATACGAGTTTTCGGTGAGCTTTGCATGAAGAAACCATGAGGATTTCGTGAGCGATCGGTTCCTCCTCGCCTCCTCGAGTTCTCTTCCCGACAAGATTCAAAAAAACGAGGCCCCCCGGCCGATTGGCTGGAGGGCCTCGTGCGGAATCTGGAGGTCCTAAAGCCCCCGGGAGGGGCCAGGCCGGCCGGATCCCAGCGCGGTCACGGGGACACGGATCGCCGGGCCGAGGCGGAGAGATCCGCAGCCCGAGGCGTCCGCCGTCTTGTCGCTCCATAGCCCAGCAGGAGGCAACCGAGGGCCGCCAGCGGGAGCGTCGCCGGTTCTGGCACGGCGACGATCGTGTAATCGAGGATCACGTTCGCACCGCTGCGGCCCACCCGGAACGCCGCGCCGGGGCGGATGTCGGCGAGGCCGGCGCCCTGGGAGTCGGGCCCAGGGGAGCCCACCGTGAACAGACCTGTCGAGCCGTCGGCGGTGGTGGCGTCGATCACCAACCAGGATTGCGGGGCGGACCAGAAGGCATCGGTCCAGTCGACCGTCGAACCGACCTGGTCGAAAACGAGCTGGATGGTACTGGCCGCGTCGATCGTGACGACACCCAGCGGCGCGTCGATAGCGTCGTAAAGAATGCCACGATCGGCGAGTGCAGACGTGTTTGCCGCCAACTCCCAGCGGAGTGTGCTGCCGGCGGCGTAGCTCAGGCCGCCGGTGAATCGCTGCAGCCCGGGGGAGTTGCCGGGGGAGTGGATGGCCCCGGCGCCGATCGAAACGAGGCCCGCGAAGGAGGCATTGTCTCCGGAGAGCGTGCCTCCGGAGAGCACATCGAGCGTGCCACCGACGTTCCCGGAGAACGACGACGGCCCGGAAAGCACCTGCGAACCGGCGAAGTTCGCGGCGTTGACCACGCTTCCCCCGCGGTTGTCCAGCGCGTTGGTCAGCACCTGGGAGCCGAGGTCGAGCGTCGCCCCGGCGTGGATCGCGATGCTTCCGGTACCGAGAGCGCCCGCGCTGCCGGCGACGAGAGTCCCCCCCTTCAAGTCCGTGCCCCCGGAATACGTGCTCGCTCCGGCGAGCGTGAGCCTGGAGGGCCCGTCTTTCACGAGGCTGATGTTCGACTTCCCCGTGCTACCGATCGGCCCGGCATACGAGCTGTCGGTCAAGCCGTCGACCGAGAGCACGGCGGTCGTTCCGACGACGGAGTTCACCATCCCGCCGACGCCGGAACTCGCACCGGCCAGGAAGGCGATCTGCTGGGCATGACCGTTGAGATCGATCGATCCCGCCGTCGAACCGAACGTCACGCCGGCGGTCGTCGGCAGGGCATTGTCGACACCGAGCCTGTGAACACCGGAGGTCGAACTGTTGACCGTGACGTCGCCGCTGAACGTGCTTTGGGCGTCCAGATTCGTGATTCCGGCGCCACCAGAACCGCCGACGGCGAAGTTCACGTTGCCGGTCCCGGTGAGCGGACCGGTGAGCGTGAGGGTGTTGCCGCTGGTGGCACCGATGTTCAGGGCTCCGCTGGCCAGCGTGAGTTCGAGCGGATTGGAGAGCGTGCCGCTGGCGCCCGAGACGGCGACCGACTGTCCCCCCTTCGTGAACTCGATCGTCCCGGTGCCTGTCTGCACCGAGTTGACGTTGACGCGGACGTTGGCGCCGGAGAACGACAGCCTGCCGCCGGCAAAGAGCGGTTGGAGATCCGTTGTCACGTTCACCGTGCCGGTGGCCGTGACGTCGAGCGTGCCGGCGGTGACCGACAGGTTGGAGGTGGGAAGCGCAGCCACCGCAAGGATTCCCGCTCCCCCCTTGGTGAGCAGGCCGTTGCGCGTCAGCAGTCCGCTGAGGGCGAGCGTATCGCCGCCGGCGACATCGATGGCACCGCCACTGGCGGCCACGGTGATCGGATTGGAGATGGTCGTTGTCGCCGTGCCGTCATACGCGATTCGGCCGCCGCCGGAGAGGCTCACCGGGCCGCTCCCGAGCCCTGCGTCACCGAAACCGACGCTGCCGGCGGAGACGGTGATGCCGCCGGTGGTCGTCACCGTGGATCCGGTCACGTCGATCCGGCCCGGGCCGGAATTGGTGAGGGTGGCGGCGCCGGTGAGGTTGCCGGCGACGGTCACGACCGCGTTTCCGGCATTGGTGACCGCGATGTTCTCGCCGATCGAGCCGGCAAGAGTGAGGTCGCCCCCTGCGGTGCGCACCGAACCGGAACCGGAGAGGTTGCCCGCCAGAATCGCGGCATCGGACCGGTTGACGACCAAGGTCGTCCCGCCGGCGATCGAGACGTCTCCGGCGAGCGCACCGTTGGTTCCCCCGGCCCCCACCTGGAGTGTTCCTGAGGACAGTGTGACCTGCGAAGCAGTGGTGCTGCCGGCGAGGACGAGCGTGCCGGGGCCGGCCTTGGTGAATCCATTCAGGGCGAGAACGTCGGAGGCGATCGTCGTCGTCCCAGCCGCGGTGGTGATGGCGTTGACCGGGGTGCTCGCGCCGCCGAGGTGGAGAGAGCCCTGGGCCAACGTGTAGTCGGCGACCTCGAACTGGATTCCGTTGTTGGCCGGCACGATGCCGTCGACGGCCACCGTCCCGGCGGGGCTCGAGAACACGGCGGTTCGCGACGGATCCCACGTGCCGCTCGACCAGCCGCTGCCGCCCTCCGACCATGTCCCGCTGCCGCCGGCCCACGTAGCGACGTTCCCCGGAGTGAACACGAGATACAGGCCGGTGCCCGATGCTCCCGTGTCACTCACGGTGAACGTGCCGCCGGAGAGCGGATTGGAGAAGCCGGAGGCATCGACCGTGAACCGGTTGGCGTCGAAGCCTACGAGGCTTCCGGCCGTCGTCATCATCGCCCAGGATCCGGCGGCACTGTCGTTGAAGTTGATCGCCTGCCCCGCCGCCCCGCCGGCGCTCGAGGCGCTGGCCAGCCGGATCGTGAACGAACCCGACCCCGGCACGGTGAGGTCGCCGGTGGTGCTGAGGAGATCCCAGCCGCTGCCGGCACTGCTGGCGGCGTCGTGGATCTGGAAGTCGAAGCCACCGCCGCCAGCGAGTGTCGTGGCTCCCATCGTGAACGTGCCGATGGCGTTCATGTTCGGGGAGATCGTGCCGCCAACGGTCGTGACTCCGGTGACGTTCCCCGTCCCGCCGAGCGTCTGGCCGTTGGCGATCGAGTAGCCGCCGGTGACGGCCGTGACGTCGAACGTGGCACCGGAGGCGACGGTGACCGTTGGCGAGCCGTTGATCGAGCCGGCCCCAGAGAGGGCGAGCGTTCCCTCCGCGATCGTCGTCGAGCCGGTGTAGGTGTTGGCCCCGGTGAGCGTCTGGGTGTTGGCGCCGGTCTTGACCACGTTGATCATCTGGCTCCCGGTGCCGATCACACCTCCGAAACCCGTGCCGGGCGTCGTAGCGCCGCCGAGGGTGAGCGTGGCGTCTTGCGGGCCGTTGTTGACGATCGAGAGGTTCTTCGTGCTCCCCACCGTGGCGTTGGCGCCGTCGGCAAGATAGGCCACCTGCTGATTGAAGCCGTTGATGTCGAGCTGCGCGGCACCGATCCCCGTCTTCGTGCCGACGATCACGCCGCTGGTGCTGGGGAGAGCGCTCGCGATCCCGAGCTTGATCGAGGCGGTGCCGGCGACGTCGGGGGTTCCGGAGTTGATCGTCGTGTTGCCGGTGTAGGTGTTTTGGGCGGAGAGCGTGAGGACGCCGCCGCCGCCGCCGGCGAGAGAACTGTTGGAGAAATCGAGATCGGAGTCGCCGTTGATCACGCCGGAGATCGTGAGATTGCCGGTGGTGCTCGTGTTTGCCCCCCGGGTCGCCCCGATCGTGCTCGTGAACGATCCTGGCGTGTAGGTGGCGCCGGACCACGATCCGGCGGTGAACGTCTGGCCGGTCGAATTGAGGCCGATGCCAGCCGAGACGGTGCCGCCGGTGTTGCCGGAGAGGTTCGAGATCAGGGCCCCGGAGGTGGGGAGTTGGATCTGGCCGCTGCCTGAGAGCGTGGCGCCGTCGTTGACATTCAGCCGCTGCGTGCCGGAGAGGACGAGGTTACCCGTGAGCACGCCCGAGGCACCGAGGTTGGAGATGCCGGAGGCGGTCGGCCCGCCACCGAGGATCAGGTCGCCAGCTGCCACGGAGACGCCTCCTCCACTACCCGGAGTAAACACGCCGGTGACGGTGAGCGAACCCGCGCCGGTCTTGGTGAGAACCCCGGAGAGCGAGTTCATGCTGGCGATCGCCAGCCCCTGGGGGCCGGTGTCGATCACGCCTCCGCCGGCACCGATGCTGACGTTGTTTGACAGCGCGATGTCGCTTGCGGCGCTGCTCTGGAGGGTCGCGCCGGCGGAGATCGTCACGCCCCCGGTGCCGAGCCTGCCGTCGGCGTCGAGAACGACCGTTCCCCCAGTGATCGTCGTCCCGCCGGAATAGGTGTTGGCTCCCGTCATCGCCAGGGTGCCGCCACCGCTCTTGGAGAGTGACGCAGCGCCGACGATGGCGTCGCCAGTTGTCGGCGCGGCGAAGGTGTAGGTGCCGGAAGCAGCCGAAACGTTGACGGTGGCGGGGGCGAGGGCTCCGGAAAGGGTGATCGTGCCACCGATGGCGTTGGCAAAGGTCGCTTGGTCACCGTTGGCGAACGTCGTCGAACCGCTTCCGTCGGACCAGTTAGAAGTCGTCGTGTCCCAGACGCCGCTCCCGGCGACATCCCAGGAGACATTCCGCACCGCCAGGGGCGTGAGCGAGAACGTATCGACGCCGGCGGTGGCGTCGGCGCCCGAATTGTCGGTCTCTGACCAGCGCACGTAGAGATACTGGTCGGCCCCCCAATTCATGCCGGTGAGGTTTCCCGACTTCGTGCCAATCGTGAACAAGGGGTTGAACGTCGACTGGGGAGTGCCGGCGGGGCTCCCGGTGCCACTCGTTGGCGTCGTGAATCCGAGCGACGACGCATTCCACGTTCCAGCGCCATTGTTGAAGGTGCCAGCCCCGGTCGCGCTGCCTGACGTGATCCCGGCGGCGCTCACCAGCCACGAGAGCGGATAGGGATTGGCCGTCGTCGATGGGGCGCGGTTCATGACCGCGTCGTAGCTGAGCGTGACGTTGTCGATCGTTCCGCCGGAGGTGTTCTTGAACACGACGCCAAAGAAGCCCAGGGCTGATCCCGACCCCTGTGAACCGAGCGCCCGGTTGATCGGATCGGCGCCGTCGATCAACTGACGAAATCCACCGGTCGTGCTCGTGCCGGCATCGGCACCGAGCCATTTGTTTGCATTGCCCGACCAGCCCTGGCCGTAGATGTACCAGCCGTCGATGCCCGTGCCGCCGTTGAGGGTCGAGACCTCCGTCATCGCCGACGCCAGGACGCTACTGGCGGATGCGGGCGATGTCATCGACTGGAAGTCTTGCGTGTAGGTCGTGCCGCTGAAATCGATCGGCGTGGCGATCGCGGGAAGACCGGAAACGACGACGGCGATCGAGAGGCCGAGGCGGACGCAGCCGTCGAGGAGACGGCTCGAGAACGTCGAGCGGAGCATGGCAGGAGACTCCTGGTGCGCTGGATGAGTCGAGACCGACGGATAGCAGCGCGGGGAGATTGCCGGACTCGCTCGCTCAGCGCCTAGGCGAATTGCGGCGTGAATTCTTCATGAGGCCATCGAGGCCATGGCTCACGGATCCTGAAGAAACGTTGCGAACCCGCTCCATACGCAGCGAGAGCCCCCAATCGCGAGCGGTTGATGAGCGTCTGGCGAGCAACGCATGAGCTCGAGCCAGGGAGATGCGCCTTGGAAATCCTGCCGCAGGTCAGTCGAGCGCTGGCGAGAGCCGATTGTGACGCCGTACGTCGACAAGGGAGACGGCAAAAGAGACGGCAACCCGGCCGCGGTCGCGCCGTCGATCGGGAACGGGGCATCGGAAGTGGCCCGGGCCACGCCAGAGTCGCTCGGCACGAACTGCGGCGGGGCGGCACCGTGGCGGCGAACCACGACCTTCCCACGAGCCGGATGTCGGGACGACTCGGGGATTTCGTGAGCTTTCGGTCGGGGAAGCTCGTGCATGGCGAATTGCAACGGGGCGCTCATCGCACGCTCACGTTTTGTTCATCGGCGGCTCATCGTTCTCCGGTAGGGTCATGCACGGTCCGCCGGAAACCCCGAGGTGGTGAATCGTGGAACGTGCTTCGAGCGTCATGCTGATTCATGCCAAGGATCATCCGGTGCTCCGCGACGCCGTCTCGTGGCATGTCGCGGAGATGCGCTACGCCCTCCCGCAGCGGGGCGAAGCGCGGGTCGTCCTCGGGCTCCGCCGCGCCGACGAGGCTCTCCAAATGCATTTCGAAGGCGTTGATGAGTTCTTCGTGACGTCGGAGTTTCGTGATCCCCCCACGTCCGGCGATCGCGTGGGGGTGAGAATCCTCGACGTCACCCACCTCCAATGGGACGGCGTCACGATCCGCGTCGAATCCGCGTGCGGTGGCCTGTCGTTCTGGGCCCGGTCGGTGCGGATCGGCGAAGGCGTGCCGGCCACGAAGCGAAGATCCCGCCGGGACTGACGAGCTGCAGCGGCTGGCTCACTCCGCAGCCGGGGCGTAGCGGACGATCCACAGGCAGGTGCGCCGGATCGGCGGCTGAGCCGGCGCCGCCCCCGCCGCATCCATGTCGAAATCGTTATCGTTGACGATCGCGACGACGCCCGGCGCGAGGACCGCGAGCCCCTCGAACTTGAGATCGGAGAGCTTTTCAGGCGCCCCGGCGGCTCCATGAGTGAGCTCCCGGTTGAAGATCGGGGCGAGCGGGGCGAGATCAGCGACGAGACGCTTTGAAACAGTCTCGACCGTTCGGGCGGCGGTACGAACGCTTGGGCCGAGCACCACTTCGTAAAGCCGGCTGGCGGTCGCCGATTGCTCGAGGACGAGGAGCGTGTCGTTGCCGGTAGCGGCGAGCGCCGAGATCTTGCCATCGGCGGCAACGAGGGCGGCCGGCTGGTCTCCCGGTTCTCCCAGCCGGTAGCGGTACTCGGCCAGAGGGATGCCGGCGACGGGATCGAGGACGAGGAGTGGGACGAAGATGGCGTCCTCTTCGGTGGACCCGGCCAATGGCTCTGGCGGGCTTTGAAGCATCGTGAACAGCCGCGCGCCATCGGGCGACCGCGCGAGCCCCTCGAAGCCGCGGTTGTCGGCGCGTCGCAGGCATGCCTCGGGGAGCGCTTCGACAACCTCGCAGCCGGCGTGCGGATCCTTGTCATCCCCGAGCACCGCGCCGACCGGCACGATCCGGCGCACCATCCGCCCCTCGGAGGTGAGGCGAAGGAGTGACGGCCCATACTCCTCGGCGATCCAGAAGCCACCGTCAGCGGTTGGCGCGAGCCCTTCGGTGTCGAGGCCGTCAGGATCGATCGGCAGCGGTTGTGCCGTGGCGGGATCGACCATCGGCTTCGACCGGGGAGGGGCGACGGCCGGACGCCCGGAGGACGGCCCGCCGTCGGCGGTCGAGATCGGCTTCACTTCAGCGACGCGAAGCGTTCCGGGCTTCCCGGGGTCGGCGGAGGTTTCGAGGGCGAGCTTTACCAGGAGCGGTTGGAACGTGGGGACGGGAAGGGTGCGCAACGGCTTTGATGGGCTGCCGTCGCTCGAAGGCTTCTCGACGAAGCCGTTCGGGCCACGGTCGGTGATCCCCCAGAGATGGATCGTGCCGTCGGCCGTGGTCCCGGAAAGAAAAAGATCGCTGATGCCGCCGAGGCGGAAGTCGAGGGCACGCGACGCGGCCGGGGAGTCGGATGGGAGCGGAAGGGGCCCCTCTTCGAGGACGTACATCGACTCGATCGTGGCCGCGGCCGGGCTCTCATCGCCCTGCGGCGAGCCAAGCGACGATCGGATCGGGCCGGAGAGCGAGAGCGTGAGCCCCGCTGCTGCCCAGAGCAGGCTGACGACGGCGGGATGGAGGCGGCGATCGGTCATGGTGAGCGATATCCCGAGGGGCGTCACAGGGCACGTGGTCTGAGCACGGCAGCGAATCCGGCCACCGCTCATCATGGCGACGATTTGTGAACGTGTGATGAGCCCCGCCCCTCCGGTGTCCATCAAAAAAACCGCCGGCCTCGTGGCC
>JBIIQL010000121.1:0-8335 GCA_044342095.1 Pirellulales bacterium | reverse complement strand
CCGTCGGGTGATGGACAGGGCCGTTGGGGAGAACGCTCACGAGGCGCGGCACGGCGGAATTGACGTTAATCCAGTCGTCGACGGTCGGCAGGGAGAGGCCAGCGGCGTGGGCGAACGCGGGGATATGGAGGAGGAGATTCGTCGAGCCACCGAAGGCCGCATGGACGACCATCGCGTTGCGCAGGGAAGCCGCGGTGACGATGTCGCGCGTCGTTGATCCGGCTGCGGCGAGCGACACCAGCGCCCGCGCCGAACGGACGGCGAGATCGCGCCACACCGGCTGCCCCGACGGAACAAGCGCCGCATGGGGGAGGGTGAGGCCGAGCGCCTCGGCCACGACTTGCGCCGTCGCCGCCGTGCCGAGGAATTGGCACCCGCCACCGGGGGTGGCACAGGCTCGGCAGCCGAGATCGGCTGCTTCTTGGAGCGTGATCAGGCCGTGGGCATAGCGGGCCCCGATCGTCTGGATCTTCCCTGCGTCTTCGCCGCTCTTCGGCGGGAGCGTCACGCCGCCGGGAACGATGACGCCGGGGAGATCGGGGAGCCCGCAGAGAGCCATGAGCATCGCCGGGAGTCCCTTGTCGCAGGTGGCGATCCCGAGCACTCCCTGTCGCAGCGGCAGGGAGCGGGCCAGACGCCGGAGCACCGTGGCGGCATCGTTGCGGTAAGGAAGACTGTCGAACATCCCGACGGTCCCCTGGCTGCGGCCGTCGCAGGGATCGGAGCAGAATCCGGCGAAGGGCACCTTGCCGAGGCGGCGCAACTCCTCCGCAGCTGCCTCGACGAGGAGCCCGATCTCCCAGTGTCCGGTGTGATACCCAAGCGCCACCGGCCGGCCGTCCGGAGCACGAACGCCCCCCTGCGTCGAGAGAATGAGGAACTGGGGATCGGCCGATCCCGAAGCGGCCCATCCCATGCCGACGTTCTGCGACAGCCCGAACAGATCGCCCGACGGGGCGTGGCGCAGCATGGCGTCGGTCAGCGGCAGCACGCCGCCGGGCCCCTCCGCCGCCGAGGCGACGAAGTAGATCTCCGCATCGACCGGACCGTGGGGATCAGCCTGCGATGACGTTTGTCTGGCCAACGATGAACTCCTGTGGCTCGTTCGGGATCTCGTCGCTTCAAAGCTGTCGCGATCGAAAGCCGGAAGGATCGGAGAAAGATGCCTCAAACAGCCGCAGCATGCCTCTCTCTCAGACCAGAAAGCAACCTCACGGTGATGAAAGCGGCCCGTTCCCCCGAAAGACGTATGCTCCGGTCCATCCCGTCCCCCGCCCCGAATGTCGGGGTACCACGGTCGCCTTGCCCGTCAGGAAACCCAGCCATGTCCATGCCCCGCAACCGCGCCTCGCGTCGCCGGAATCCGTTCCAGACCCGCCCGATCGAGTCGCGCCTCCACTGCGAGTCTCTCGAGGGCCGGATCGTCCTCACCGCCAGCATCGGCCTCGACCCGGCGACCGGGATCCTCGCGATCACCGGCGCGGAGACCGCCGACACGGCGATCGTCCGCAACGACCGCGTCAACGTTGTCGCCACGATCAGCAATGCCTCCGGAACGATGACACGCTCGTACAAGATGTCCGACGTGAAGTCGATCGCCTTCTCCGGCCTCGCCGGCGATGACACCTTCATCAACAACACCGCCATCGGCTCGACTGCCTCCGGCGGTACCGGGAACGACAGCCTCCGCGGCGGCTCCGGCAAAGACACGCTCATCGGCGGCGCGGGCGACGACAAACTCCAGGGGAACAAGGGGGACGACACCCTCCAAGGCGCCCTCGGCAACGACACCGCCATCGGCGGTGCCGGCATCGACACCCTCTTCGGAGGTGTCGGCGATGACTCGCTCGACGGTGGCATCGGCGACGATCGGTTGAGCGGTGGCGCGGGCGACGACTGGCTCGTGGGCGGGGCCGGCGACGACTCCGCGTCCGGTGACGACGGCAACGACGTCGCCCACGGCGGCGTCGGCGATGATTCCCTCCGCGGCGGCAACGACAACGATGCCCTCTACGGCGACGACGGCGTCGATTCGATCGAGGGGGAAGCGGGCGACGATCGCCTCGACGGCGGCATCGGAGATGACTCGCTCCGCGGCGGAGTCGGGGGCGACACGAGCGTCGACGCCGAAGACAGCCTCGACGACGTCGAGGGGACCGAGCAGGAAGACTCCGATGACGATCGCCACGGAACGGCCGTCTCGGCCGTCGGCGTCTCGTTCGATGCCTCCGGCGTCGCGCAGATCACCGGCAGCATCGCCGACAAGAGGGACCGACAGTACTTCTCCTTCCAGCCCGCGACCGACGGCCAGCTCTCGCTTGCTCTCCTTCCCGGGAACGACGGATCGTGGGCAAAGCTGTCGCTCTATGACGGCAACGGGCGCGAAGTGATCGAACTCGAACCTTCCTCGCGGCCACGATCGTCGGCGATCGTGCCGGTGGTGGCCGGCACGACGTACACCCTCCGGCTCCGGACGCCGGGCAAGACAGCCGCCGACTTCACCGTCGATCTCAAGCTGGCCTGACGCAGTCAGAGGCCTGCTCTCAGAGCGGATTCATCCCCGGGCATCGTGGCGGACGGCCGCCGCGGTGCCCGGGTTTTTTCTTCAGGCTTCCGGGGCCATCCGCTCCGGATCGCCGAGATCCAGCGGCGTGACCGGGTCGACGACGAGCCAGCAACAGGCGCCGGCGAGGCAAATCAGGGCCGTGATGACGATGGAAAGATCCCAGGCACCGAACCTGGCGATGAGGTCGCCGAGGATCGTCCCGGTTCGATCGACCTTCGTGTCGATGATCGCCCCCACCACCCAGGGCGAGACGACGCCGCCAAGGTTCCCCATCATGTTCATCGCCCCGGAGAGCGAACCGACCCCGCGTCCGCCGATGTCCATGCAGGTGGTCCAGGATCCGGGCAGCGTGAGATCCATGGCGAAACTCGCCAGCGAGATCAGCACCACCGCGGCGTACGGATCCTCGACCCGCGTCGAGGCATAAAACAGCGCTCCGGCCGATGCCATGGCCACGAACCCGATCCCGCGGCGGGCTGCCTTGCGACCGAAGGCACGGACCAGCGGCGGCGTGATCCAGCCTGCTGTGAAGGCTCCCAGGCCTCCCAGCGCCAGCGGCAGCCCCGCGAGGAGGGCGCTGGTCGCCTTGAGATCGAACCCCCGATCGGCGAGGAGGTATTTCGGAAACCAGGTGATGAAGAAGTACCAGGCGTAACTCATGCACCAGTACTGACCGAAGAGCCCCCAGGCGGTCGCCGAGGAGAACATCGGGCCCCAGGGAATGTGCTTGTGGTCGTCACCAGCGCCGGAAACCACCGGGAGGAGGGCCGCCTCGGCGGCGTTGACGCGGGGGTGGGACCGGGGATCGTCGCGGAACCAGGCGTTGAAGACGAGGGCCCAGGCGACGCCCACGAGCCCGAAGATCAGAAAAGCGGTCCGCCAATGGACGACCTCGAGAAGCGCCCAGAGCAGGAAGGGGGTGATCGCCCCGCCCCACCGCGCCGAGAACCAGAGCACCCCCTGGGCTTGGGCACGCTCCGAGGGGGGGAGCCAGCGTTTGAAGGCCTTGGAGATGTTCGGGAAGCACCCTGCCTCGCCGGCGCCAAACAGGAATCGGACTCCCACCAGCGGCCAGAAGGCCCGCACCCATCCCGTCGCCGCGGTGAAGAAGCTCCACCACAGGACGATCCGGAGGATCACCTTTCTTGGCCCGATCCAATCCCCGAGGTATCCCCCGGGGATCTCGAACAGCGCATAGGCGAGCGTGAAAGCCGCGAACACCATCCCCATCTGGCTATCGGAGAGGCCCAGATCGCGCTGCATCACCGGCCCGGCCTGCGCGATGCAGACCCGATCGACGTACTGGAGGACGGCGAGCGACACGGCAAAGGCGACGACGAGCCAGCGCGTGTTCGTGGGACGATCACCAGCCGAAGGAGTGCCCGACGGCCGACCATTGGAAAAGTCACGGGGCACGGGGAATCTCCGGGCAGGGCGACGGGGTGAGGATCACTTCGACGCGGCCGTGAGGGGGCGGAGCTTGATGTTGCGGTACCAGCAGTCCGAGCCGTGGTCCTGGAGCCCGACATGGCCACGCCGCGGGTGATCCTTGGAGCCGTCGGGGCGACGGTTGACTTCGGCCCACTGATCGAGATCGATGGCCGTCACGGTGCGGCCATTGATCGCGACCTCGAGCGTCGGGCCGCGGCTCGTGACGAGCGCCGTGTTCCACTCGCCGGCCGGCTTCATCGCGTTGGCCGTCGGCTGGACGAGATCGTAGAGGGCGCCAGTGTCGTGGAATCCCGCCGTCGTCGTGTCGTCGATGGCGATCTCGATCCCGTTGAAGCCGACGTCCTTGCCGGTCCGCGGCTCGAGCGGCCAGGTGCGGACGAAGATCCCGCTGTTGCACTTCGGACTGATCTTGAACTCGAGGGCAAGCTCGTAATCGTCGAGCGGCTTCTCGTACACGAGCATGTAATCGCAGGGGTGGGGGTTCAGGGCCCCGTCCTGGACATGGCTCTTGGGGAGCGGCTTCCCCTTCGGGCTCATCCATCCCGTCGTCGAGCGGCCGTCGAAGAGGAGCTTCCAACCGGCCGCCTTCTCCGCCGGGGTGAGTTCGTTGTCGGCAGCCATGGCCTGACCGGAGCCGGCCGCCCCGAACGGGGTGACCGAGAACGCGATCGAGACGGCGAAAACGACCGCGAAGCGGGGCAGGACGTGTTGCATCTGGTTCATCCGAGCGACCACCCTGGGCGGTAGTCGATGTGGAGGTGCTCGTTGAGGTCGGGGAGGTTTTTGACGTGGAGGTTCGGGCCGTCCCATTCGATTCGCTCGCCCGGGACGCGCATCGCGAGGACGCCGAGGAGGACCGTCTCGGTGAGGGGCCCGGAGACGTCGAAGTTCGAAATCGTCTTCCCCTGCCCCTTGCAGGCGAGGAGCCATTCCTCGTAGTGGCCCGGGGAGCGGGGGATCGACGCGGGCACGCTCTTGGCGCTGTCGGCGAGCGCGGCGGGAAGGAGCCGCGGCATGCCACCATGGGAGGAATGGAACATCTTCCCCCTCGAGCCGACGTAAAGGACGCCGTTGTCGGGGAGCTTCTCACCCGCGGGTAGCTCGGCGGGCGTGGGCGGCATCAGCCCCCCCTCGTACCAGGTCATCCGCACCGGTGGGAGTTTTTTTCCGCCGGCCTCACGGGCGGGGAAGTCGTAGGTGACGATCGCCGCGATCGGGAAGGAATCGAAGTTGCGCGTGTTGCCTTCGAGGTAAGCGCCGTCGAGGGTAATGTGTGACTCGACATGCGTGGGGGAGCCGAGGGAGAGCGCCCACATCGGATGATCGATGATGTGGCAGCCCATGTCACCGAGGGCACCGGTGCCGAAATCGACCCAGCCGCGCCAGGCGTGGGGACAGTAGGCAGGGTGGTAGGGACGCTCGGCGACGGGGCCGAGCCAGAGATTCCAGTCGAGCGTGGCAGGGATCGGCGGAGAGCCCTCGGGGCGGGTGATCCCCTGTTTCCAAAGGCGGCCGGCCCGGTCGGACCAGACGTGAACCTCACGGACCTCGCCGATGACGCCGGCCTGGATCCATTCATTCGTGAGCCGGGCCCCTTCGGAGGCATGCCCCTGGTTCCCCATCTGCGTGACGACGCCCGCCTTGCGGGCCGCCTCGGTGAGCGTGCGGGCCTCGCGGAGGGTGTGCGTAAGCGGCTTTTGCACGTAGACATGCTTGCCGGCGCCGATGGCGGCCATGGCAGCGACGGCATGGGTGTGGTCTGGCGTGCTGACGGTACAGCCGTCGAGGTGCTTTCCCTCCTTGTCGAGCATGACGCGGAAGTCTTTGTAGCGCGCCGCCTTGGGGTGGGCCTGGAACGTGCCCTGGGCACGGTCGTCGTCGACGTCGCAGAGGGCGACGAAGTTCGCGCCGAGCTTCGCGAACGTGGCGACGTCCCCACCGCCCATGCCACCGACCCCGATGCCGGCGAGGTTCACCCGTTCGCTCGGTGGCACCTGCCCATCCCCGCCGAGGACATGCCGGGGCACGATCATGAAGTTGAAGGCCGGGTTCGCGGCCACCGCGACCGCAGCAGACCGGGTGAGAAACCGGCGGCGGCCGAGCCCCGCGGGAGCGGGCTTTGGCGCCCCGGGCGCAGGCGGCGATCGATCAGTCATGGTGACAGGCTCCCGGAAAACTCCCCTCGAACGACCCACGAGCCCCATCACCGTACCGGGACCGCCCCGCGGGGGAAAGCCCCGCCACGCTTGCCAACCACCGCCGGCGCCCGGACAATCCCGCCCCGGTCTCGCGCGCACGCCCAGAGGAACTCGTCCCATGGCCTCCCACGCCTCCCCTCTTCCTTCCTCCCTCGCCCCCGGCACGGCGCGGGCGCTCGTCTGCCGCTTCGTGCCGAAGGCCGGTGGCCACCCTCGCGTCGGCGCAGCGACGGCGCACGGCCGGATCGCCGACCTCACCGCCGCGGGCGTCGGGTCACTGGCTTGCCTCCTCGACGGCGTTGATCCGGCCGCGGTGGTCGCGGCGCTCGCGCCGACGGTGCCGACCCTCGCCCTCGCGGAGGTGATCCTCCTCGAGCCCGTGGAGAGGCAAGAGGTATGGGCTGCCGGCGTCACCTATTTGCGGAGCAAGACGGCGCGGATGGAGGAGTCGGATTTCAGCGCCTCGGCCTACGACCGGGTCTACGACGCCGACCGCCCCGAGATCTTCTTCAAGAGCCTCGCCGACAAGGTCGTGGCCACCGGCGACGCCGTCGGCATCCGCGCCGACGCGACATGGAACGTGCCCGAGCCCGAGCTCGCCCTCGTGATGAACTCACGAGGCAAAGTCGTGGGGTGTGCCGTCGGCAACGACATGAGTTCGCGTGACATCGAAGGGGAAAATCTCCTCTACCTCCCGCAGGCGAAAACCTACGACCGCTCCTGTGCGCTCGGCCCCTGGGTGGCGCTCGAGACCGACGAGGCGACGATCCGCAGCTGGACGATCGGCATCGACATCGAACGGGGCGGGACGTCGGTATTTTCGGGCCAGACCGGAATCGACCAGATCAAACGCCGCTTCGACGAACTCGCCGGCTGGCTCCTGCGCAGCCAGCGATTCCCCCACGGCGTCATCCTCCTCACCGGCACCGGTGTCGTCCCCGACGAGTCGTTCACGCTCCGCGCCGGCGACGTCGTACGGATCGCCGTCGACGGGATCGGAGTCCTCGAGAATCCCGTCGTCACGGTCTAAATCCTCCTGCAAGTCCCTCGCTCTCCCGAAAGAATCTTCCATGGCCCCGCTCCACGGTCTCAATTTCGTCGCCGCCGCCCTGCGGAAGAGCGGACGAACCTTCGCCGTCTCCTCCCCCGCCGACGGCACGCTCCTCGACGGTAAGTTCCAACTCGCCCGCCCGATCGATGCCGAGGAGGCGCTCGCGGCCGCCGAGTCGGCGGCCGGGCCTTTCGCACGGATGACCGGTGCGGAACGGGCCGCCTTCCTCGAGCGCGTGGCGGAGGAGATCCTCGGATTGGGGGACGCGCTCATCGAGCGTGCCGCAGCGGAGACGGCGTTGCCGGTGGCCCGGCTGACCGGGGAACGGGGACGGACGGTCGGGCAGCTGCGTCTATTCGCGGCGGCGGCCCGCGATGGCTCTTGGGTCGATGCGCGGATCGACCGGGCCCTCCCCGATCGACAGCCGCTGCCACGGCCCGATCTCCGCCGCATGAAGCTCCCCCTCGGCCCGGTCGTCGTTTTCGGCTCGAGCAACTTTCCCCTCGCTTTCTCCGTGGCGGGTGGCGACACGGCCAGCGCCCTGTGCACCGGCAATCCGGTGATCGTCAAGGCTCACCGTGGCCATCCGGGAACATCGGAGCTCGTTGCCGGGGCGATCCGCCGCGCGGCCGATGCCTGTGGCGTGCCATCCGGCGTGTTCTCGATGCTCCACGGAGAGGGGAGCGTGATCGGCGTTCAGCTTGTCAAGGATCCCCGCGTCAAGGCGGTTGGCTTCACCGGCTCGCGTGCCGGTGGCCAGGCGCTCATGGCGGCGGCCGCGGCGCGCCCCGATCCGATCCCGGTGTTCGCCGAGATGAGCAGTTGCAATCCCGTCTTCGTCCTTCCGGAGGCACTCGCCACCCGCAGCGGTACGATCGCCGAGGGCTTCCGCACTTCGATGACGCTCGGTGTCGGGCAGTTCTGCACGAAGCCGGGAATCCTCGTGGCGGTCGAGGGGGAGGATCTTGCCCGCTTTCGAAGCGAGCTGGCTACCGCCGTGGCGGCGGCCGCTCCGGCACCGATGCTGACCGCGGAGATCCTCCGTGAGTACGACGCCCACCGCGAGGC
>JBIIQL010000120.1:0-8405 GCA_044342095.1 Pirellulales bacterium | reverse complement strand
CGTGACCGGCCAGAAGTTGCCGAAGGTCAAAGTCGAGCTCTGCACGGTGACCGGCGGGGAAACGCAGCCCTATCTTTCCTACGACTTGGAGGACGTGATCGTGACGTCCTACGATCTCGAGGATCCGGCCGATACCACCATTCTTCAGCCCACCGAGCGGGTGACATTCACGTATGGCAAAGTGACCTGGACCTACGGGAAATTCGGGACCGACGGCTCCAGCCAGGGCAAGGTCACCGACACCTACACCGTCGGGGCCGCGAAGAAATAGGATCGAGGTTCGCTCATGCCGAGCTACTCCCAGGATGGCCTGCCGCTGGCGATCGAGACGCCGCTTGGAAAGGACCAGTTGCTGCTCGAGGCGTTCGACGGGGACGAAGTCCTCGGGGGCATGTTCGTCTTTCGCCTCGAGTGCCTGAGCGTCGCGGAGACGTTGAGCAGCACCGCGATCGTCGGCAAGCGGGTGAGCTTCCGGGTCAACGACGCGAGTGACACGCCTCGCTGGTTTACCGGCTACGTGAGTCGGTTTTCGTGGATGGGCCGCGACGATCTGCTCACCCGTTGGCGACTCGAGGTGGTTCCGAGCCTGTGGTTCGCCTCGCTCACCAGTGACTGCAAGATCTTTCAGCAGAAATCGGTGCCCGACATCGTCGGAGCGGTGCTCGCCGACACCTCCGAGATCACCCTCTCGAAGAAAATCTCAGGCAGCCACTCCCCCTGGGATTACTGCGTTCAGTACCGGGAGACCGATTTTGCGTTCGTGAGCCGGCTGATGGAGCACGAGGGAATCGGCTACCACTTCGAGCACGCGCAAGGCTCGCTCAAGATGGTGATCTCCGACGCCAACACGGCCTTCGGTGACTGCAGGGAGGCTGAAGTCGAGACCGCTCAGGGGTTTGGATCGCCAGCCACGGCCGGAGTGATCAAGTCCTGGCGGCACGAGTACGCTTTCCGCCCCGGGAAAGTCGTCCAAACGGACTACTCGTTCGAGGAGCCGACGACCAGTCTCCTCGCCACCGGAAACGGCAAGTCGCCGTATTCGGGCGCCACCAAGGCCGAGCTTTTCGAGTATCCCGGCTTCTATGAAAAGAAGCCCGTCGGCGATGCCACGGCCAAAGTGCGAATCGAGGCCGAGGAGACGGCGTCCAGCATCGCCTCCGGCACGAGCACCTGCCGCAGTTTTTCGCCAGGGTACACCTTCAAGGTCAAATCCCATCCGAGTTCGACGGAGCGCGGCAAGAAATACCTGCTGACGAAGGTGACGCACCGGGCGAGCATCCGCGGGGCCTACGAGACATCGGCGGCGGCGGGGATGGCGTTCGAGTACGAGAACTCGTTCGAGGCGGTGCCTGTGGAGACGGTGTGGCGGCCTCTCCGGAAGACTCCGTGGCCGGCGGGCACCGTCCAGACGGCCCTCGTCGTCGGGCCCGCCGGCGAGGAGATCTACACCGACCAATACGGTCGCATCAAAGTGCAATTTCACTGGGATCGCTACGGCAAGCAAAACGAACAGAGTTCCTGCTGGATCCGGGTGTCGCAGTCGCTCGCCGGCCCCCAGTTCGGAATGCAGTTCGTTCCCCGCGTCGGCATGGAGGTCGTCGTGTCGCACCTTGACGACGACCCCAACCGCCCACTCGTCACGGGAGTCGTTTACAACGGCACGAACAAGCCTCCCTTCGATCTGCCGTCGAAGGCGGCGCAGAGCGGCCTGCAGACGCGAAGCACGAAGGACGGGGCGGTCGGCAAGGCCAGTCAACTCATCTTCGACGATACGAAGGGGGCGGAGTTGGTCACGCTGCACGCGGAGAGAAACTTTTCGCGAACGGTCGAGAATGACGACGCGCTCGAGGTCGGCTTCGTCGTAAAAGACAAAGGCGACCGCTCGGTGAAGGTCTACAACAACCACACCGAGGAGATCGGCGCCAGTGGCTGCAGTGCCGGGAACAGGACGCTCACCGTCTACAACGACAACGCCACGACGGTCTCCAACGGCGACGAGACGTACACCGTCAGCAAGGGCAACGCCACCTACGCCGTGACCCAGGGCAACCACACCGTCACGGTGGGAGGCAAGCAATCCAATACGATCAAGCAGGGACACTCGCTCACGGTCTCGTCGGGCTCTCATGCCGTCGAGGTGAGCGCCGGCAGCGGCACGATGAAGGCGATGTCGTGGACGATCGAGGGGCAGACCGGGATCACGCTCAAAGTCGGTAGCAATTCGATCGCCATCGGCCCGTCTGGGGTGACGATCAACGGGATGACGGTGAGCGTGAAAGGAACGACCTCGACGACGGTCGAGGGGCTGCAGACGACCGTCAAGGGGACCGCCATGCTTCAGGCACAAGGTGCTCTGACGATGATCGGTTAACGCGCCCCGGACACCAGTTCCAAAGCACAGACTACGAAACGGCAGACCATGGCAGCCACCACGCTGGAAAACTATCCGACGCAGGAGGCCGCGCGGATGCGGTTGGGCAAGCTCGAGCTCCCTGAGAAGGTCGTGGCCGTCGTCGAGCAGTCCGACGGCACGCTTGCTGGCGGGTCGCTGCTGGAGAGCGCTCGGACGCTCGTGAGGGCCGGCATGGAGGAGGATGCGGTGAGCGTGCTGGCCCAGTCGCTCTCACGCCGTGCGGCCGCCTGGTGGGCCTGCCGGGTCGCTCGACTGGAGGCCGGTGGGAGTCTCGAGATCAAGGAACTTCGGGCGCTCGAGACAGCCGAGGCCTGGGTACGGCATCCGGAGCAGCTCAAGGCCTACGCGGCCCAAGACGCAGCCAACGTGGCGGGGCTCGCGAGTCCGGCTGGCTGTGCCGCGCTCGCGGCCTTTCTGGCTGGTGAATCACTCGCGCCGCCGCACCTCGATCCGCTGCCGCCGTTGCCGCATTTGGCTGGCATGGCGGCGGCCGGGGCCGTCAAGCTCTCGGCCGCCAGACGGGCGCCTGCCGATCCGAAGCGCGAACTGTTGAAAATGATCGATGCCGGGCTTGCGATCGCCTCTGGTACCGACACCTGGGAAGTGGGGTGAGTCGTGGGACAGCCGGCTGCGAGAGTCGCTGATATGCAGGTCTGCCCGATGTTGACCGGGCCGGTGCCCCATGTCGGCGGCGTGCTGGCTGCGCCGGCGGCCTTCACGGTGCTGATCGGCGGCATGCCGGCGGCCCAGGTGGGCACGATGGGGATCTGCGTCGGGCCGCCCTGCACGGTGATCAAGGGGAGCGCCACGGTCATGGTGGGAGGCATGCCTGCCGCGCGGATGGGCGACAGTACGAGCCACGGTGGCGTGATCACGCTCGGCTGCCCGACCGTGTTGATCGGCGGATGAACGACGTACAGCACGCGTGAAACGTCGGCCTTGCGGGGCCGACGATCATGCTGGCCGCCAAGGCGATGGGCTACGACTCCTTTCCGATGATCGGGTTCGATGCCGTGAAGGTGGCCGAGACCGTCCACTCCTGAAGTCCGCCCGGCTTGTCCGAACCAACCCGAACCTTTCCCGCCGTGGCTGACGCCGACTTCTGGCCTTGGCGACTCGTTCGCCCATACCCTTCACGGAGGCGATTCCCCACCTTTCGTTCGGCCGGAGGCCGCCATGACTGGTCCCAGCGCCGTGATCCTCTGCAAATCGGTCCACCACGGCAGCACCGCCAAGGTCGCCCGGGTGATGGCGTCGATGCTTCAGGCCGAGGTCGTGGCGCCGGAGGAGTTCCCCTCCACGAGCCTGGAGAGTGTCGGGCTCCTCGGGGTGGGCTCGGGCGTCTACTACGGCCGGATGCACGCAGCGCTCTTCGAGTGGCTGCGTGGCCTGCCCGACACCACCACCGCCACGTGTCCGGCGTTTGTGTTCAGCACCTCTGGGCTCCCGTTCCTTTTCAGACTCTGGCACGCGCCGCTGATCCGTGAACTCTCCCGCAAGGGCTTCGAGGTCGTGGGCGACTTCCACTGCCGGGGTCACGACTCCTGGGGCCCGCTGTGGCTCGCGGGCGGCATCAACAAGCGGCATCCCGACGGCCGTGACCTCGAGCGCGCCAGCCAGTTCGCCGCCGGGATCGCAGGGAAAGCGTGGCAGAGCAGGGCGGTCGTCGCACACGCGTGAACCCGAGGGGGCCATGATGACCGTCGCCAAGGTCCTCGCCAGTCTGTGTGGGCTCGCGCTGGTGGCCTGGGGGGCCACGGCTCCCGCCCAAGCCCCTACCACCGTGCCCGATGACCGCGAGATCTCCGTCGGCCGCTGGGAGGTCGTGTCGGTCGAGTCCAACGGCAAGCCTGTCGACCCGGAACTCTTGGCGATGCTCCAGGTCATCTACCGGCCTGACGGCTCCTGGGCGGTGCTGTTCAAACGCCTGCCCGTCGCGGAGGGCACCAGCACGTACCGGCAGGACGAGTCCCCCAAGACGTTCGAGATGGCGACCCTGGGGAGCGAGAGCATCAAGCCTTCACGCTACACGGGGATCTACAAGCACGATGGCGACACGCGGGTGCTCTGCTTAGCTCCGGATGGCAAGCCTCGGCCGGACGAGTTCACGGCGCCCAAGCGCAGCCACCGCACCCTCGTGACACTGAAGCGCGCCAGCGAGCCATGACCGGGACCACCATCTCCATTCACCACGTCTCTGTCACTCCTTCGACTGCACCCACGTGCTGTGGCCGCCTCGGTTCGTGCCGTGGAGTGCCCGCGTGCACTTACCGGACTGCTTCGATCTGCGTTTCAACCGGTGCCCACACTGCACGCAAGTAGCCTGCCAGACTTGGGACGCCATCGCCACGGAGGCTGGCAGGCACACGGCGAGCGCGAGCGAGAGGGAAAGAACGGATCGACGGGAAAGAGAGACCCTATGGGAACTCCGGAGCGATGTTCGCAAGAAGGAACGCCTAGGCAGCTGGTCGCTACCGCGTACGTGCGGGCATCCGCCGCCTGCGTGAAGCTCCGCGAGGGAAAGCCAGCCTGAGTCGCCAAACCCGTGCAGCGGGCCTGGGAGATCTTGGGCGGGGCAGGTCCGAATGTTGGGGCCGGAGGTAACATCCGGGAATCGACCCGCCAATCCGGGCTCTTTGATGGATGTCGACCGCCGCTTTCGATTGATCGTTGGTGAGCATCCAGCCCGCCCTCACCCTATCCCACCACCGCCACCATGGAACACGTCACCCACTTCCTGCTTGCCACGGTGTTCGCCTGCTCGTTGGTCCTCATGGCCAGAGCCGCCGAACCCGAAGCCACCCACGCTCCTCACGCCGTCGAACTGTGGCCTCATGGCACCCCGACGGCCATGCAGCCGAAGTCCGAGGCCACCGAAAAACGCTTCCAGTCGTACGGGGGCCGTCAGCCGAACCGGGTCACCGACGCCACGAAGCCCACGATCCGGGTCTATCCCTCCGGCCAGCCCGACAGCCCGGCCGTGATCGTGGCTCCCGGGGGCGGCTTCATGGTTCTGTCATGAGAGCACGAGGGGACGCAAGTCTGTCAGTGGCTCAACACGCTCGGCATCACCGCCGTCCTCCTCGAGTACAGCACGCCCACCCGTGACGAGGCGGAGATGGTCACGCTGCCGGTCGAGGACGCCCAGCGCGCCATGGGGCTCTGCCGACGCCATGCGAGTGACTGGGGGATCGATCCAGCACGCGTGGGGATCCTTGGATTCTCAGCGGGAGCCAATCTCGCGGGCCATGCAGCCTGGGACCGCGGAGACAGGGGCTTCGGCATGATGCAGGGGGGCCAGTCCATCGATCATTGGCCCGCACGGGTGGCCGAGTGGTTGTCGAGCATGGGGCTGGCCACCGTCGCAGCGAGCGGAAGAAGGGAGCACGCCCGGCAGCCAGAGGGGCCGACGGGGAAAACGAGAAGTCGTCCGCAGGAATGATCCGGTGCAGCCGCGGAAGCACCGCCGCTTTGTTCACGCCAGCTGAACGACGACGCGGGAGTGTCCGTGTCGGAGGGGACGCATCCCGGGGCGACGTGCCGTCATCAGGCGGCTCGAAGGGATCACCGCGGCATACGAATAGGACGGGGTGCGGAGGGAGCGATCCCTCGACCGCCTTGGACTCGTCCGGTGTTGGTCCGAGTACTCATGACTCAGGAGACCGATCATGATCCGTTCCCTGTTGGCTGTTTCACTGATGGTGTGCTTGGGGCTCTCGCTCGTCGGGGCGTCGGCACAGGCGGCCGAATCCAAGATGGATCCGGTGGCAAAGGAGAGTTGTATCAAGGCGTGCAACGAGTGTGTGCGGGCATGCCGGGAATGCCTGCATCACGGCGGATGCCCGGCGTGTGAGAAGACGTGCCTGACGTGCATCGAGACCTGCCGCACCTGCGTAGCGCTGATGGAGTTCGACTCGCCGTTGACGAAGGAGATGTGCCGCGTGTGCGAAGAGGCGTGTCGTCAATGTTCCGACGAGTGCGAGAAGTGCAGCGACTCGCCGCACACCAAGAAGTGCTCCGAAGCGTGCAAGAAGTGCGCGGATGCGTGCAAGGCCTTGGCGAAATGACGTCTGGGCAGGGGCTCACTGGGCAGCGGATCGCCCAGTGAGCCACCCCCGTTCCGTCTGAATCGCCTCCGCCCTCGACTTGAACGGCCCTGACCTGTCCAGCCCTCGGAGAGCACCTGTCATCCGGGGGGGGCGGGCGACGGACGCGTAACGAACGCAGCGGCTGTTCCGGCGCATCGCTTGCCCTCGCCCCGGTGGGTGGTAGTCTCGGAGCAACGGAGTCAGTTACGGCCTCTTTTGGCGACAGGTGCGGCATGGCTTGCCTGCAGAAGACCCGGTTGAGCCTCATGGCCCGGATTCACGGGGAACCGGAGGATCCCGACGTGTGGAGCGATTTCGTCGCGACCTACGGCCCCGTCGTTCTCCGCTGGTGCCGTCATCACGGGCTCCAGGATTCCGATGCCCGGGATGTAGCTCAGGACGTGATCGTCAGGGTTTGGCGACAGGCGGGGTCGTTCCGCTACGACCCGTCGCTCCGCTTCCGCAACTATCTCCGAAGGGTCGTGCTCACCGCGGTATCCGACTGGAGCGCGTCGCGGAAGTCCGATCGGATCGGCACGGGCAGCACAGCCCTGCAGACCTATCTCGGGAGCCTACCGGCGAGGGAGGAACTTGCCGACCGTTTCGAGGATGCCTTCGACATGGAGCGGCTCGCCGCTGCGATGATGGAGGTCGAGGCCCGGGTGAAACCGAGCACGTGGGCGGCGTTTAGGATGTTGGCGATCGAGCAACTCTCGGGCCGTGAGGCAGCCGCACGGCTGGGGATGGCCCATGCCAACGTCTACATGGCACGGATGAATGTGCAACGGATGATCAGCGATGCTCTTCGTCGGCGGGAAACCGCCGACTTGGCCGGCTGACCCCCCGTGGAACCAGCGATGCCCGAACAGGGTTCACCGCGTCTCGACACAACGCCGCCTTCCGGAGCGGAAGGTTGCCCGCGGACGACCTCCTGGGAACGACTCCGGGCGACGGGCGGAGCGAGCGCCGACCCGCACTTCCTCGCCCACCTGCGTGGCTGCTCCGCCTGCGCGGAACGACTGGCCGCCGTCGCGGCCGATTGGAGCCGCGGAAACTTGGCGAAGCGCTCGCTCCCGCCGCCGGGTCGCGACACGGGAACCTTCGTCGATTTCCTCACTGGCCACGAGCCAACACGGCCCGATCCGCGTCCGCCGCCGACGATCGAGGGCCTCGAACAGCTCGTCGAGGTGGGCCGCGGCGGCATGGGTGTCGTCTACCGGGCCCGCGACGTGCGTCTCGGTCGCGACGTGGCGGTGAAGGTGCTCTCGGCGAGCGCCGCGGTCTCGCCGGAAGGACGCTCGAGGGCCGAGCGCGAGGCCCGCCTTCTCGCGCGGATCGTCCATCCGAACATCGTCCGCATCCATGCCGTGACCGAGGCGGAGGGGCTGCCGGCGATCGTCATGGAGTGGATCGACGGGGTGTCGCTCGAGGCGCGCTACCGGCTCGAGTCGATCGCGGTCGCCGAGGCGGCGCACATCGTGCGCGACATGGCCCGCGCGGTGGCGGAGGTCCATGCCGCGGGGATCATCCACCGCGACATCAAGCCGGCGAACGTCCTTCTCGCCCGCGTTCCCGGCGGCGGGGCCTCGCTCCCGAAACTCATCGACTTCGGGCTCGCCCGACCCGATTCGGGCACCACCGGCACCGTGACGCGTTCGAGCGCAGCGGTGGGGACGCCCTCCTTCATGGCCCCGGAGCAGACCGGCCTTGTCCCCTCGCTCGGATCCGTCGGCCCCCCCACCGACATCCACGCCCTCGGCGGGCTTCTCTACTGGCTCCTCTCCGGGAGGGCCCCCTACGACGGACGGACGACGCTCGACGCCCTCCATCGTGCCGCCCACGGCGACGTGCCTCCCCTTTCCCTGCTAGTGCCCCGGTTGCCTGCCGACATGGCGACGATCGTG
>JBIIQL010000119.1:0-8406 GCA_044342095.1 Pirellulales bacterium | reverse complement strand
CCGACACCGCCGCTACTGGCCTGGCACTCCTCAGTTTCCTCGGCGCCGGATACGACCACTTCGATGGCCGGCATCGCGAGGTCGTCCGCCGCGGGCTGGAGTGGCTCCTTTCGGTACAGAACGAGACTGGCGATCTGTTCGTTCCTGCCGATCCGGTGTCGAACAGTTGTGCCTGGATGTACAGCCACGGGATCGCCACGACGGCCCTCTGCGAGGCGGTGGGCATGACGGGCGACCCGCTCCTCAGGCCGGCGGCGGAGAAGGCGATCGGATTCATCGTGGCGAGCCAACAGGCCGAGCGTGGTGGATGGCGCTACCAGCCCCGGTCCGATTCCGATCTCTCGGTGAGCGGATGGATGCTCGTCGCGCTCCGCGCCGGATCCCTCGCCGGTCTCGCCGTGCCGGCCGAGACGTATGACGGTGTCCGCCGGCTCCTCGATGAGTCAGCCAATCCCGACAGGCTCGGGCACTACCTTTACAACGCGCAGAGTCCGGGGCAACGTCCCTCCGATCTCTCGGCTGCTTCGATGACGGCGCTGGGATCGCTGATGCGTCTCCACACCGGCACCCCCCGCACCGACCCGCCGCTCGGCGCCGCCGCCGCGAGCCTCGCTGCGATGAAGCCGGCCTACGGCACGCGCCAAGCGCGGACGCGCGATGCCTACCTCTGGTATTACGCGTCGCAGGTCCTCGTCCAGACCGGCGGCCCCGAATGGGAAGCATGGTATGCCGCCCTTTGCACGTCCCTCGAGGCCGAACAGGTCGCCGACGGCGCCGAGGCCGGCAGTTGGGAGCCGCTCGGCGCCGTCCCCGACCGTTGGGGGTCGTTCGGGGGCCGGCTCTACGTCACGACTCTCCACCTCCTCGCCCTCGAGGTCCCGTACCGGCATCTGCCGACGTACGGCGTCACGGACGGAGCGAATCGATGATCCGATTGTTCTCGATCTGGTCGAGCAAGTCGACGACGTGATCGGTGAGCTGGTCGATCTGCATCTGCATCTCGTCGATGATCGAGGGAACGTTTGCTGGATCTTCCCAGAGCGCGACACGAAGTCTGGCGATCTCCGCCTTGGTCTCGTGCCGCTGCACGGCAAGGGCCGTGAACGCGGTCGGCTTGAGGTCGTGGAGGTTCCTCGCCTGCTCCAGATCGGCATCGGCCACCGTAACCGCGGCGCGGGCCCGGGCTCGTTGTCCTTCGATCCCGGTCCCGTGCGGCTGCTTCCGAGTGGCCTCGGCGATCTCCTGGAGGACAGCGACCCGGCTGCGGAGTCGGCGCCAGTCTTGGTCCGATACGATGCGACCGCTTCCCTGGCCCTCGAGGAGCGTCGCCTTTTCGAGATCGAGTTCCGCGAGCTTCAGCCTGGCCTCGGCATACTTGGCGTGAAGCTCGTCATGGGAGCTGCGACTCCCGGCCGGCTCGTCTCCGCGCGCGAGCTGCGGATGGGGCGAGGCCACGACCAAGAAGGTCGCCTGGAGGACGATCACCCCCATCAGGACCCGCGATGAAGAAAGGCCTCGATACGGCGAGGGATTCCCGGCAGGCATCGTGTCCATGGACCATCGGTCTCCTCAAGTTTCGTGTGTCCCCTCGGCAATTGTCCTCTCCCCCGCCGTCGGGGTCCAGTGATGAACCGTCGCTTCGATCGTAGGGTGGTAGGATCGTCTCGGGACACTCCGCCACTTCAGCGATCGCACGAGCCATGCCACGAGACGACGATGATTTCGAGGCCGATGACGTCGAGGCCGACGATGACGGGAGCGACGTCGGTGATTCGGCCGTCGACGACGATGACGAACCGACGATCCCTTGCCCGTTTTGCAAGGCCGAGATCTGGGAGGATGCACCCCGCTGCCCAGCCTGCGGGAGCGAACTCGGTGGCGCCGACATGCCGGCCCCAAGACGGCCGTGGTGGGTGCTGATCACCGCCCTCCTGCTCCTCTATCTGTTCGTGCGAACGCTCCTCCCCTGGTGATCGCCCGGGGGGTGGAGGGCCACGGCCTCTGGCCGACGCCGGTCAAAACGGTGTTGGGATGAGGAGCGCGTGGTGGTCGAAGAGCGCGCGCCGACCGAAGGCGTCGATCGCGGGGGTGAAAAAGAGGAGGAAGACATAGAGCGCCAGCAGCGGCAGGAGAATCGCCGTCACGGGCCAGCGGAGGAGGAGCCAGCGTCGCGCCGGGCGCGTTTGAGCGCGGTGGGTGGCCCAGCCGACCACGAGCCGCGCCGGGTAGATCGTGAGGACGAAGATCGGGGTCAGGAAGAGGACGGCATCCCGCGGCGTCGCCACGATCTTGAACAGATAGAGGGGAAGTGAGAGACCGTAGAGGATCGCGAGCGCCAGAAGCATCACCAGCGGTGCCCTTCGCCACAGTTCGCGGACGGCCCCGAGGTCACGGAAGGCGGCCAGACGCTGTTCGGCAGCGAAGCGTGCCTGGAGAAACGGCACCCAAGCCAAGACGATGGCCAGGAGGATGCCGCCGAGGAGCGTGATGAGAATCTGGCCGGGTTTCGTCGTGTCGCGAAGCGCTGAAAAGAGAATCGTGGGAACGAGGAGCCAGAGAAACGTGCCGAGGAATCCGCGCAGGCCCAGGGAGAAAAGCTTCCCCGGCTCGATGGCATCGACGACCCGCGTGAGGGCCTCCGCGGCCGTCCCCCAGGCCGTGCCGGCGCGGATCGCGGCGAGGAGCCGGCGGCCGCTTCGCATCGGCCGAAAGAAGGCGGAAAATCGCCCTCCGGAGAAGATCGCCCCAAGAAGATGCATGCCGACGAGGAGGATCGTGCCGACGCGGAGGATGGCCCAGATCCGCGCCGAAGGCCCTTCGGGAGCGATGAGCGCCGCATCGGCGGCAGCCTGCGTGACCAGGCGAATGAGGAGGAGCCAGAGCCAGGTGCCGATGACGATCCCGCCGAGGCGGGGGAGCGCGCCGGCGAAGGGAATGCCGTCGCGGAGCCGACCGGAGCGGACGACTCGCCCTTCCGCCTCGAGCATCGTCCCGAGGGCGAGAAGATTGACGATCGGGATCGCCGAGAGGATCGCGAGAATGAGGAGGAGGCTCACCAGTCCGGCGCCGATGGTGAGGAGCCAGCCGGCGGCACGGAACGGATGGTGCCAGGGGGAGGGACAGGGAGGGAGTGCACCGAACTCGGCTGGCACATCGTTCGTTTCCCCTCCGGTTGCCACGTCTCGCCTCCGCCGGATCGATGCCCCTGCCAGAAAAGTCCTGCCTGGAAAGCCCGGAGAGAAAAGCATAGCCGGCCAGCGCGCCCCCCCGCTGCGGTGACGAATCGATTTCCTGCTGCGGGGATGGCCCTCCAGGCCTAGAATCGTCCGGAGGAGCGTGCCATGCCCGACGAGCGATTCCGCCGATTCCACCTGCCGAAGCAGGCGCTTCCCGCCGTGGCGCTGATCGTGCTCGGACTCCTCGTCGGCGCGGCGGCCCGCGATCCGTTGTCGATTCGCCAGCGGCCCTCGCCACGGCCGGCGGAAATGGCCCGGTCGGCCACGGCATCCCCCGCGACCGATGCCACCGTCGTGGCGATCGACCGCCTCCTCGCCGAGCGGCGGGCTGCGGCTGGGGTCGACGCGGCATTCGCAGCGGACGATCTCACCCTCCTCCGCCGACTGTGGCTCGCACTGGCCGGAACGATTCCTTCGCTCGAGGAAATCCGCCGCTTCGAGGCCGACACGGAGCCGGGAAGGCTCGATCGGGCGCTGGCGGCGTTGCTGGCAGATCGGCGGTCGGCCGATGCGCTCGCTCGGCGCTTGGCGTCGCCCCTGGTGGGGGATGAAAAGGGGCAGTTCATCGTCTTCCGGCGCGATCGCTTCACAGCGTGGCTTGCCGATCAGCTCGCGGCCAACCGTCCCTGGGACCAGACGGTCCGGGAGATGGTCGCCGCGCGCGGTTTGTGGACCGACAGGCCGGCGGTGAACTTCGTTACGCAGGCGGCGGCCGACGGCGTCATCGATGCCGACAAACTCGCCGGGCGGGTGTCGCGCGTGTTCCTCGGCGCCAGGCTCGACTGTGCCCAGTGCCACGATCATCCGTTCGCGGCCTGGAAGCAAGGAGAGTTCGAGGGCTTGGCCGCCTGCTTCGCCCAGGCGAAGCTCTCGCCGGTCGGCGTCGAGGACGACCCGGCGCGGGTTCACCGGATCGACCGCACGTCGGTGGCCGCGGTGGCGACGGCGATGACGGGTGGGGGGCGGAATGTACCTCCACGAGTGCCGTTCGGGGCGGAGTGGCTAGGCACCGGTGGCACGCATCGCGAAAACCTCGCCGCCTGGGTGATCCACGCCGACAACCGGCGCTTCGATCGGGCGATTGCCAACCGGATGTGGGGCATCCTGTTCGGAAGGGCCTGGCACGAGCCGGTGGACGACATCCCCGATCCCGGGCCGGCATCGAGCCTCGATGACCTCCTCGACCTTCTCGCCGACGATTTCCGCGACCATGGCCGCGACCTCCGCCGCCTCGTCAGCGTGATCGCCGCGACGGAGGCGTTCCGTTTCGCGTCGACCCATCCCGAGCTCGCGTCGCCGGAGGGGAGCACGCGGGTGGCGGAGGCGTGGGGGGCGTTTCCGCTCTCCCGGCTGACGCCCGATCAGATGATCGGGGCGATGGTGGCGACGACGTCCCTCCAAACGATTCAGCGCGACTCCCATGTTCTCACGCGCACGATCCGATTCTTCCGGGAGACCGACTTCCTCCGCGAGTATGGCCAGGTGGTCGATTCCCAGGGGGGCTCGCTCCCGGCGACGATCCCGCAGGCGCTGGTGCAGATGAACGGCAAACTCGCCCGGGAAATGGTCGAGGCCAACGCCGTCACCGCGACCGGGCGGATCGCCGGCATGGCCGCCGACGACGTCGCCCGGTTGGAAGTGGCGTTTCTCGTCGCCCTCACCCGCCGGCCGACGTCGGAAGAGCGCGAATCCCTCCTGCCGCTCTTGAGCCTCGCGGAGACGAAGGGGCGGGGCCTCGAGGATGTGATGTGGACGCTTTTCAACTGCCCCGAGTTCTCCTGGAATCATTGAGGCCCCAGATGCCAGAACGGTTCCCCGGAGCGGTCAGGCCGCGGCAGGCGAGTCTCGCTTTCGCGCCGACGGGGCGACGCTCGGTGCTCCTCGCCGCCGCGTCGCTCGGGTTGTCGTTCGCCCTGCCGGCGCTGCCGGCGCGCGCGGCGCGGCGTCGTGGCAGCGAGCGTCCCCGGTCGCTCCTCGTCGTCTGGTTGGCCGGCGGCCCGAGCCAATTGGAGACGTTCGATCCCCATCCCGGCGGCGCCGCCGGGGGCCCGACGCAAGCCATTCCCACGGTCATCGCCGACGTGCGGATCGCCGCCGACTACCCCCGGCTTGCGGAGGTGCTCGATCGCTTCGCGCTCGTTCGGTCGCTCGTTTCGAAGGAGGGAGACCACGAGCGCGGGCAGTACACCGTGAAGACGGGCTACCGCCCCGACCCGACCGCCATCCACCCGGCCCTCGGCGCGATTGCGGCCCACGAACTCCCCGTCCAGGGCCTCGAACTCCCCCGCTTCATCGCGCTCGGTGGAGCGGAGTTCCCCTCGCGCGGCGGCTACCTCGGAAGCGAGTTCGATCCCTACCGGGTGTTCGCGCCGGGGCAGAAGGGGCAGAACCTGGTTCCGCACGTTCCTGCCGATCGTCAATCGCGCCGACTCGGCGCCCTCGACGTGCTGACGCGGACGTTCGAGGCCGGCCGAGTCGAGGCCGTTCGTCGCACGTTCCACGAGCACACGCTCCGCGAGGCCCTCACCCTCATGACCTCGGAGCAGCTCGCCGCGTTCGATCTCGATAGCGAGCCGGTGGCCGTGAAGGAGCGCTACGGTGAGAGTGACTTCGGTCGGGGCTGCCTCGTCGCCCGGCGGCTCGTCGAAGCGGGCGTGAGGAGTGTCGAGATCACACTTTCCGGCTTCGATACCCACGCCCGCAATTTCGCGGGCCACACGGCCCAGGCGCAGCTCCTCGATCCGGCGCTGGCCGCGCTCGTCGGCGATCTCGAAGACCGCGACCTCCTCGAGTCGACGGTCGTGCTCGTGATGGGTGAGTTCGGTCGCACGCCGTCGATCAATCCGCTCGACGGCCGTGACCATTGGCCCCACGGGTTTTCCTGCCTCCTCGGTGGGGCCGGGATCGCCGCCGGTCAGGTGATCGGGAGCACCGATCCCGAGGGGGTGACGAAGCAACCGGCTGATCCGGTCGAGATTCCCGACCTCTCCGCGACGGTCCTCGCCGCCCTCGGCATCGACTTCGCCCGGGAAGTGGCCACGCCGGTGGGCCGGCCGATGAAGCTCTCCTCCGGGACTCCGCTTGCCAAGCTCCTCCGTGGAGAGACGTGAAGCCAACGGCTGCTCTGGCTGCCGAGCGCCGCCGCGGATAGGCTTTTTCCAGCCGCGGGGAACGCGCAGGGGAGAAGCGATGCTCGATATTTATGGACCACCAGCCGCGGGCGGACGCGCGGAGCGATTCTGCGACGGCCTCTCGCGCCGCAGCCTCCTCCGCATCGGGTCCCTTGCCGCCCTCGGCGGGGGCGTGGCGGGAGGCTGGTCGCTCCCCTCGATCCTCGCTGCCGACGCCGTGGCAGGGCGGCGTTCGCGCCCGAAGTCGGTGATCATGATCTACCTCGTGGGAGGGCCGCCCCACCAGGACATGTTCGATCTCAAGCCGCAGGCGCCGGCGGAGTTTGCCGGGCCATGGCGTCCGGTGGCGACGAACGTTCCCGGGATCGAGATCTGTGAGGCCTTTCCGAACCTCGCCAAGATCGCCGACAAGTACACGCTCATCCGCTCGCTCGTCGGCAATCAGGCCGATCATGACGCGGCGCAGGTGTTCCACGGCCGTGACACCCGCAAGGCCAAGCCGGCCGGCGGCTGGCCGCAGTTCGGCTCGATGGTCTCGAGCCTCCTCGGGGCCGCCACCCCTACCGCGCCGCCGTTTGTGAGCCTTTGCTATCCCTGCACGCACGGGCCCTACAACGAGCCGGGGGCCGGGTTCGTGGGGGCCGCCCACTCCCCCTTCCGGCCGCTCGGTCCGGCCCGCGACGAGCTCGTCCTCAAGGGGATCTCCCTCGATCGCCTCCATGATCGCCGCGGCCTCTTGGAAAGCGTCGATCGGCTCCGCCGCGACGTCGATGTGACGACGAACATGCGTGGGATGGACGCCTTCACCGAGCGGGCACTCGGGCTGCTGACGTCGTCGGCCCTCGCCGACGCCCTCGATCTCTCCCGGGAGGATCCCCGCGTCGTCGAGCGCTACGGCAGCGGCGATCCGACGGTGTTCATGGACGAGAACGGCGCGCCGCGCGTACCGCAGAGCATGCTCGCCGCCCGGCGGCTCATCGAGGCCGGGGTCCGCGTCGTCACCCTCAACTACAGCAAGTGGGACTGGCACGGCGGCCCGGGCAATTCGATCTTCAAACGCGAGGCGGAGGATTTCCCCGTCTTCGACCAGGCGCTTTCGGCGCTCGTCGAGGATCTCCACGCCCGCGGGCTCTCCGACGACTGTGCCGTCGTCGTGTGGGGGGAGTTCGGGCGGACACCGAAGATCAGCAACATCGTCGGCCGCGACCACTGGCCGCAGGTTAACTGCGCCTTCCTCGCCGGCGGTGGCATGCGGCATGGACAGGTGATCGGCGCCACCGACCGGATCGGCGCCGAGGCGACGGCTCGCCCCGTCACCTTCGGCGACGTCTACGCCACCCTCTTCCAGCACCTCGGGATCGATGTCCAGTCGACGACGCTCACCGACAACCAGGGGCGGCCGCAGTATCTCGCCGACGACGGCGGAACAGTGATCCGGGAACTGGTCTGACGCGATCGCGGCGCGTTCGGCCGACGTTCATGCCAGCGGCCAACTCGCGGCGAGGGCCATCGTGGCCAGAAGCCCGACGGTGCCCTCGATCGCCACCATCACGCTTGCCGTCTTGAGCGTCTCCGCCTCGGTCATCCCGGTCATCCGCGAGATCGTCCAGAAGCCGCTGTCGTTCATCCACATGCCCGGCTTCGATCCGCAGCCGATCGCCAGGGCCACGTAGACCTCGTGATAGGGAAGGCTGGCGGCGTCGGCGATCGGCGCGACGATCCCGACGGCAGTGATCATCGCCACCGTGGCTGAGCCTTGCGCCGCGCGGATGAGCACGGTCACTCCCCAGGCGATCGGGAGGAGCAGAAGGGCGTGGGCTGGCACTGCCGCCGCTGCCAGGTCGGCCATGCCGGCTTGGCGGAGCGTGGCGCCGAGGGCCCCGCCGGCGGCGATTACGAGAATGATCTCCCCCCCTTCGAGAACCGCGGTGGCGACGGCCTGGCGAACCTTGTCCCGGCTCGCCCCCGGCCGGCAGGCGAGGAGGAGGATCGCGGCGGCTGCCGAGACGGTGAGGGCGAGATTCTTGTCGCCGACGACA
>JBIIQL010000117.1:0-8410 GCA_044342095.1 Pirellulales bacterium | reverse complement strand
GAATTCTCGCTCGGCAAGGTCGATGTGGCGCTGACGCCGCGCGAGCGGTTCGAGGAGTTTCTCCAGGCGCGGGGGAAGCGGATCACGCGGCAGCGGCGGATGATCGTCGAGCATGTCTGCGCCCGCCACGAGCACTTCGACGCCGAGCAACTCCTCGCCGATCTCCGCGGCACACCCGATGGCGCCTCCGCGAGCCGGCCGACGGTCTACCGAACGCTCACGGAGCTGGTCGACGCCGGGCTTCTGCGGAAGATGGTGCTCGGCGGTCGGGCCGTCTACGAGCACGACTACGGCTACCCGCAGCACGATCACCTCCACTGCACCGGATGCCAGACGCTCATCGAGTTTTCGAGCGCCGACCTGGGGAAGATCCTCGACGCCGTCGCGGCCCTCCACCAGTTTCGCGCCCAGGGCCACCGGTTGATCATCAGCGGCTTGTGCATGAACTGCCGCTCCAACCGCAGTCGGCCGCGGCACCAAGACCGGATCTGATCTGGCAGGCTCGGTCTGGCGGGAATCGATCCCTGATGTCGCCCCCGAAGCGTGCCTCTCCTCCGGGCAGGGGCTGCCGGAATCCCGGGCGGCCGCCCGCTTCCCAAACCGGAAAAGCCCGGCCCACTCCCGCGCCCGGAATGGCCTCAACTCCATCCCCCGCCGGAGGTTGTGGCCGATGGATCGGGGCCAGGACCCGGGGCCGGCACGCCGTCGGCATGCCAATTGCCCTCTCGTGTTTGAGTTTCCGCCGCTGACGGCGTGAACCCCCGCCTGCTTTCCCACCGCAAGTCCGGCGATCCCCGCGCCCGCCTCACCGACGGCCACCCGCGGAATCGCTCGCCTTCCCTGCCACGAGGTGTTCCATCCTTGCCTCGCCCTCTTCCGCGGCGCGCGCGCTGATCGGTGAACGGATCGGTCGCGCGGCGATGGTCGTCGCGGTCCTCACGCTCGGAGGATGCTCCGCATCGAACTCCGAAGACCACAGCCAAGCCCCCCGAACGTTCAGCGTGCTTGCCGATTGCCTCTTCCGTGGCACGGCCGACCATCACGAGGGAAACCTGTCCGCCGACGAGGCCCACCGGCTGGCGGCCAATCCGTTCGGGATCTCCCTCCGCCATCTCCGCTCGCTCGACGCCGCCGCGGCCCATGAGCTTGCCGCCTGCCGGGGCTTCCTCCACTTCGCAGCCCTCGAAGCGCTCACGCCAGCGGCCGCGGCAGAGTTGGCCTCGCACTCCGAGGACCTTCGGCTCGACCGACTTCAAACCCTCTCGGCCGATACCGCCCGGGCCTTGGCCGGGCACGACGGAGCGATCCACTTAAACGGCCTGCGATCGATCGACGTCGCCACGGCCGAGGCGCTCGCCGACCACGAGGGGCTGCTCGCCCTCAACGGACTCGACGCCACGGACGAGGGAGTGATCCTGGCGCTCGCCCGGCACCGCGGCCACCTCTGCCTCAACGGCGTGGAATCGCTGTCTCCCGCGGTGGCGGCCGCCCTCGCCGCACGCCGAGGGAAGGCGAGCCTCCATGGGCTCTCATCCCTGACCTACCAGTCATTCCTGAGCCTGCTCCGTGACGGCGACCGATCGGCCGTCGACCTCCCCGATTGGATCCCCACCGGGCGCGCTGGAGCCATCGGCCTCCGGCAGGCCGCCGGAGCGCGGGAGACGGCCGCGACGGCCCGCCCGCTCCTGCTTGCATCGACCCTCGCCGCGATCGCCGACTGACGAGCCTTGGCGGAGGTCGGCAGCCCTCAGACGTGGAGCGCCGCAGCCGCCGCGCGGGACGGATTGCGGCGGAGGGCCTCGCGGACCGGGCCGGCGATAAACTCCTCGACCTGCGCCGACGCCCTTCCGGCCAACCCCTGCGACTCCATCGCGGCTTCCAGATCGACCGCCTGGAAAAGCGGATCGGCGGCGAGCCGGGCTGCGAGGTCGTTGGGCTTCCCCTCGCGGATCGCCGCCGTCGTGGCATGGCTGTGCACGCGGAAGGCCTCGTGAAGCTCCTGGCGATCCCCACCGGCCTTCGTGCCGGCCATGAGAATCCGCTCGGCGGCGAGGAAGGGGAGGTAGTTCTCGAGATTGCGACGGATCGCCCCCGGAATGACGAGCAGGCCGCGGGCGATGTTCGCGTAAAGAACGAGTTGGGCGTCGGTGGCGAGGAAGGCCTGCGGGAGGACGAGGCGGCGCGGCGCCGAATCGTCGAGCGTCCGCTCGAACCACTGCGTGGCCGCGGTTTGCCCGGCGGTCGCGGCCAGCCCCATGACGAAGCGGCCGAGGCCGCACATCCGCTCGGCCCGCATCGGATTGCGCTTGTAGGGCATCGCCGAGGAGCCGACCTGATCCTGTTCGAAGGGCTCCTCGAGTTCCCCCGAGGCGGCGGCGAGCCGGAGATCGTTGCCGGCCTTGTGCGTCGATTCGGCGATCGCGGCGAGCCCCGCCACGATCTGCGAATCGATCTTCCGCGTGTAGGTCTGGCCGGTGACGTCGTAGGAGGCGTTGAAGCCGAGCTTCCGCGACACCACCTCGTCGAGGGCGCGGACCCTGGCGTGATCTCCATCGAAGAGTTCGAGGAAGCTCGCCTGGGTGCCGGTCGTCCCCTTCGCTCCGCGGGCCCGGAGGAGTTGGCGACGGTGGACGATCTCCTCGAGATCGATGAGGAGATCGTGGATCCAGAGGCAGATCCGCTTGCCGATCGTCGTCGGCTGCGCCGGCTGGAGGTGGGTGAGCCCGAGACAGACGATGTCCTTGGTCTCGGTCGCCTTGGCCGCGAGCGCCTCGATCACCCCGGCGATCCGGGCGGCGATGAGATCGAGTGAATCGCGCATCAGCATCAAGTCGGTGTTGTCGGTGACGAAGGCGCTGGTCGCGCCGAGGTGGAGGATCGGCCGGGCCAGCGGCGCCGCATCGCCGTAGGTGTGGAGGTGGGCGAAGACGTCGTGACGCATCTGCTTCTCGTAGGCCGCCGCCTTGGCGAAGTCGACCGGCTCGAGATTGGCGCGGAGTTGCGAAAGCTGCGCCGGCGTGATCGACAGCCCGAGTTCGGCCTCGGCCTCGGCCAGTGCCAGCCACACCTGCCGCCAGGTGCGGTAGCGGTTGCGGTCACTCCACAGCCTCGCCATCTCGGCGGAGGCGTAACGCGAGGCCAACGGATTTTCCCACACGTCCCGGCGCCCGTCCTGGTGTCCATCCACGTTCACGTCCGCGGTCTCCTTGTCTCGGTGCTCTTGTCCCTGCCTGGCCCGGCACTCGCTCCACCGCTGGCCGCCACTGGGCTCCCTGGCCTGCCCCCCGGCGCATCGCTCCCGAGCGTCTGTCGGGCCATCATGCAGATCAGCCGTTCGAGGGCCAGTCTGGCCCGCAGGCCACGGGAAGCATCCCCCTTGAGCGATCGGTCGAGGTCGGCCAGCCGCTGGGGAAGCTGGCGGGCCCGACGGCCCCCGAGTTGCTGGAGCGATTCGCGCGCCTGGGCCAGCGCCTTGGGCCAAGCCGCCACGCCGGCCGACTTCAGCGCCTCGTCGAAGCTCGAGGGGCGCCCCCCGCCGGGAGGCAGTCCGAGGAGCCGGGCGGCCGCGGCGAGGCGGCGGAGGCTCGTCGCCGCCTGGGCGAACAGCGCGATCGGGTTCTCACCGTTGGCGAGAAGGTCGGCGAGCGCCGCGAGCGCTTCCGGGGCATTCCCCGCCGCGGCGGCATCGACCATGCCCCACGCCGAACGTTCCTGTGCACTCCCCACCATGTCGTCGATCGCCTCGGGAGGGATCGGCTTCCCCCCCTTGCCCTGGGCTCCGGCGAGTCGCTGCACCGCCTGATCGACTTGACCGAGTTCGTTATTGAGCCGCTCGAGGAGTCGCTGCGCGGTCGCGGCCTCGAGCACGCAGCCATGCCGGGCGCGGGCCCAGTGCCGCAGCCAGACCGCAAGATCGACCTTCGACGGGACGGCGAGATCGATGACCGCATTTTGGGCGGCGAGTGTCTTTGCCAACCGCGTCGTGGCGGGGAATGTCTTCACGTCGAGGATCACCAGCCCCCGCTGGCCACGGGGAGCGGCGACGAGTGTCTCGAGCGTCGAGCGGCACTTGGTCACGAACGGATCAGCCGAGCGGACGACCGCCACCCGCGTCGCGCCAGCGAACATCGGCACGGTCGCCGCCTCATCGAAGATGTCGCGCGGATCCTCGATCGAGTCGCCATCGAACTCCCGCCACGCCCACGATCGGTCTGCCTCGTCGGGGACGAGTTGGCCGCGGATCAGCCGGAGAAGCTCACCGGCAAGGAACGGCTCGTCGCCCACAAGCGCGATCACCGCCGACGGCGGCGGCGACCATTCGTCGGGGGCGCGGAGGATTTCCAGGGCGGAGCGAGATTCGGCCACGGGGGGGCGCCTCGGAGGACGCCGGACCGGGGGAAGACACAAGGGCCCCGGAGTCGGCTGGCGTGCAGTCTAACTTTCCGTGGAAAAAGTCATCCCTGACCTTCTTGGCCCCCCCGCCCGGGCCCGTTGCCTCTCACGGCAAGACCTTCACCCCGCCGAGCTTGCCGACGACCCGCGGCATCGCCACCGTGACGGGCTCCGCTGTCGTGCCGCGGCCGATGTTCCCCGCGGCATCGCTCGCCTCGACCCGGATGTAGACCCGGGCCGGCGTCCCCCGCTCGGGCTGCCAACGGTATTCCCCCTGAGCTTCCAGACCTTCCGCGATCGTCCCCCACGGGCCGTCCGCACTCGGCGACTGGATGAGCCGAACACTCTTGGGAACGAGGATCTGATCGCGGGCGGCCCAGCGGATGAGAACGCCCCCCGGCTCCGTGTCCTTCAAACGCGTCGCTTCGAGGATCTCGACCTGCGGGGGCTCGTCGTCGATGCCGATCCATCCTTCCGGCATCTCGCCCGAGCGAGGACCCCCACCCGCATCGGGAAGATCGGGGACGATCTCCAGTCGGAATCCGTAGAGGCCAGCGGCGGGAAGGGTGACGTCGATCGGGCTCTGGCCGTCGTCGTCGACGGCGCTCCGCTGCCAGGTCACGCCGCCGTCGCTGGTGCTCCACAGCTCCACGCGCACCGGAACGGTGTCGGGGCGATCCGACTGCATCTCGTAGTCCCAGCTGAATCTCCGGGAACGGACGATCTGGAGTGGTCGGCCTCGGTACTCGGTGGGGAGGGCTCGCGCGACCGGGCCCGGTGCGGCAGCCTCGATCGCCGGGGTCGCGGGGGCCAGCGGCGGAGGCGCCGTGGCCCCCACCTCCAGCCGGCCACCGGCGTTCGGGAGGCCCGTGCGACTCCCTGTCCCGACAGGACGGGCAAGGACGCTGCGGCTCTGGCCGGTCTCCCCAGGAGGCGCGATCGCAGCGGCCGGCCCCTCGCCAGCCCATCGGCCCGACGTATCGGCCGCCCATCCCCCCGGGGGAACGGTGGCCACGTCCGAGGCGGCCCCGGGCGGAGCCGACTGCCGGCTCTCCAGTTGGGGCTCGACGGGCAGGGCAGGGGGGGACGCCGACACCACCGCGGAGGAGGATTGGCCTGGCAACGCCGGGACACCGATTTCGGCGGCGAGCGCCCCCTGATCGACCCCAGGGTCGGAAGCCTCCATCGTGAATTGCTTCACCGTTCGATGCCCGGCGGCATCGCTGATCGAGATCCGCACCGTGAGGGCCTCGACCTTCTCGCCGGCCCACCAGATCTCTTCGCCGAGGAGATGGGCCGGGGACTCGCGGGAGAGGATCGCCTCGGCGGCAACCTTCTTCCAATTCGGATCCTCTTTGGTGTGGTATTCCACCACCATCTTCGGGAGGTCGAGCGTGTCGTCGGCGGCCGCGTAACGGCAGACGATCTCGCCGTCGGTGCCGCGCCACACCCGGGCCGAGACGCGCGGCGCCGCGGCATCGACGAGGACGCGCATGTCGGGCCCCTCACCCCCACGCTGCCTCCCCTTGGCGTCGATCGCCCGGAGTCGAAACCAATACTCCCCGTCGGCCGCGGCCCGATAGACGATCGACCCGGCCTCCGGCCCGGCTTCGCCGGCCTGCTCCCAGGTCGCCCCGAGATCCTTCGAAGCCTGGAGAAGGACCCGCGCTGCGGCGTGGTCGGCCTGCTGCGAAGGCGCCACCTTGAAGGGGATCGCGAACGCCGTGTTCGTCGTGCGAACCAGGTCGGGAAGCCGTGGGGCAGGGGGAAGCTCCTCGCCACCGGCCCGTCCCAGCATCCCGATCAGACAAGCCGCCATCACCCCCGGGAGCACCCGGCTGTGGATGGCTCCCCGCCGCTCTCCGGCGAAGAATTGGCGAAAGTGTCTGCTCGTCGATCGCATGCCGCTGAATCGTCAACGCCGCGACGGCATGTCCCGATTTTCGGGAATGACGGGAAAAGTCCTCCCAGCTTCACATCCGTCCGGTTTTGCAGGCACAGGCAGGGCAACCGGCAGGGGCTGGGGGAAGACGAGGTTTTCGTGCTGGACCGGGCGATCGGCACACTGCCATAATCCGCGCGGCCCCCGGAGCCGTCTTCGTGGGCTTTTCCGGCCTTTCCCCCAACGCCCCCGATCCTCTTGCTCCCGTGTTTTCCCCCCAAACCTCGCTCCGTGACGTCGTTGCCCTGGCGGCGATCCTCATCGGCGGTCTTCTTGCCCTCATCGTTGCCCTCCGCGCTCTCCAGACGTGGGTCAGGCAAGCCCAGCAGGATCAACCACAGTCCGGTCGTGGCGATTGGGAAAACGCGCTGGCCGGCTACAAAAATCTCCGCGATCAGGGTGTTTTGAGCGAAGAGGAATACCGAAAAATAAGAACGCTCGTCGAACCGCACATGCAGAAGCCGGAGTCCGGAGGCACCTCGCCGCCGGCCAAACCGGTGCCGCGGACGGGGACCGGCAACTAACGCCCCCTTTCCGCGACCGATTCACGCCCAACCGCAGTCCGAAAGGGAATCACTGACATGCCATCAGGGAAGGACGTCAACAACCTCGGTCGCCGCGGGGCGGGTGGAACGACGAAGAAGAACGCGTTCTGCTCCTTCTGCCGCAAGAGCTACCGGGACGTCGGCCCGCTGGTGGAGGGCCCCGGGGATGTCTACATCTGCGGCGAGTGCATCGAGCTGTGCCAGTCGATCCTCGACCAGGAGAAGAAGCGCCGCGGCACGAGCAAGCAGCTCTTCACCTCGATCCCGTCGCCGCGTGAGATCGTCGGCCATCTCGACGAATACGTCATCGGGCAGGAGCACGCCAAGCGGGTGCTCGCCGTCGCCGTCCACAGCCACTACAAGCGTCTGACGCTCGGGAGCGAGGGCTCCGACGTCGAGGTCGAGAAGTCGAACATCCTCCTCCTCGGCCCCACCGGCTGCGGCAAGACGCTCCTGGCCCGGACCCTCGCCCGGGTCCTCAACGTGCCGTTCGCGATCGGTGACGCGACGACGCTCACCGAAGCCGGCTACGTCGGCGAGGATGTCGAAAACCTCCTCCTCAAGCTGCTCAACGCCGCCGATTTCGACATCGAGGCCGCCCAGCGCGGCGTGCTCTACATCGACGAGATCGACAAGATCGGCAAGACGAGCCAAAACGTCTCGATCACCCGCGACGTCTCCGGCGAGGGGGTGCAGCAGGCGCTCCTCAAGATGCTCGAAGGAACCGTCGCCAACGTCCCGCCGCAGGGGGGCCGAAAGCATCCCGAGCAGCAGTACATCCAGATCGACACCTCGAACATCCTCTTCATCTGCGGCGGCACGTTCGTGGGGATCGACAAGATCATCGCCAAGCGTCTCGGCAAGCGGACGATCGGCTTCGGGCAACCGACCGGCCACAAGGGGGAGGCAACCCTCGCTGAGCTCCTTCCGCAGGTCGACTCCGACGACATCCTCGAGTTCGGGCTGATCCCCGAGCTCGTCGGTCGTCTCCCGGTGATCTCGTCGCTCAAGCCGCTCGACGAGGCGTCGCTGGTGAAGGTGCTCAAAGAGCCCAAGAACGCGCTTGTCAAGCAGTATCAGAAGCTCTTCGGGATGGAGAACTGCCAGCTCGAGTTCACCGACAACGCCCTCGCCTCGATCGCCCGCCGGGCGATGCGGAAGGACACCGGCGCCCGTGGCCTCCGGTCGATCATCGAGGACGTGATGCTCGACGTGATGTTCGATCTCCCGGAACACTCCGGCAGCTCGTACGTGATCACAGAGCGGAACGTCGACGACAAGGAGCCGGTCCTGCCGGCCCGGGACACGCCTCGCCACAAGTCGGCCTGACGCGAAAATGGACCGGACACCTGCAGGGTTCGCGAGTGCCGGGTCGGCACGGGCGCACCGCCTCGCTCTGCAGCGAGGGGTCGCCCGTGCTCCGAGAGCCGGCCTCGCCGGTCAGCGCAGCCCGGAGGGCGAAAGCGCAAGCGGCGCGGAGAGAGCGGAGGGCATGGATGCCCGTAGCGAACTTCGGCTGGGGGCACGGGCG
>JBIIQL010000118.1:0-8410 GCA_044342095.1 Pirellulales bacterium | reverse complement strand
CGCCGTCGCGGGACTGCATGTTGGCGATCCCGCAGAGGACCGCCGGCGACGATTCGGGGCAGCTCCCCACGTATTGCGTGAAGTGATCGAACATCTGCGCCGCGCGGGCGTCGGGCACGTGGGCCCGGACGGTGCCGGCGACGCTGTGCCCCGGGCGCATTCCCATGACTTCACGGAGCATGCCGAAGTTGAAGCTCCGCCGCGGGTCGAACATGTCGGAAAGCCCGCCCACCGGCCGCCAGAAGAAGTATTCGTCGGAGATGCGGTGGAGCCGTTTCGAGAGCTCCATGAAGCGCCCATACCCCTCCCCCGCCCCGCTCCCCGGAGCGTGGCGGTCGAGGGTCGCCTGCATCTGCGGCACGTCGGCGCAGAGGTCGAGCGTCGAGCCGTCGGTGAAGAAGCTCCGCCACTGAGGGTCGAGCCGAACCAGGTCGAGCGCCTGATCGAGGTCCCGCCCGGCCTCGGCGAAGATCCGGCGGAGGACCCCCGGGATCGTGAGGATCGTCGGCCCCATGTCGAAGCGGTAGCCCTGTTCCGAGAGGATTGCGGCCTTCCCGCCGACCCACGGATTCTTGTCGCACAGGGTCACTGCGTACCCGCGGGCCGCCAGGGTGCAGGCGGCGGCCAAGCCACCGAGGCCGGCCCCGATCACCACCACCCGATTCTGTTCCTTGACGGTTTGCATCATCCCTTCCTCGGCTCGGCTCTCGCCGGCACTTGGCTCGTGTCGGGCTCGGTTTTTTGAGGATATCCGATGGTGGATATCCGATCGGCTGGTGGACGCTTCGACTGGTGGACGCTTCGGCTTAGCGGACTCTGGATAAAGTAACCCGCCGCTGGATGCGGCGGCCGACACCCCCGGAAAACCTCGACTTTTTCGGGGGTGTCCAAAGTGGAAAAAGGTCAGGGATGGCTTTTTCCAAGGAAAACTAGACGGCCGCCGGTGACCGGGGGCGACCACGGACCTCGGTCAACGGCGACACCGGTGGAAGGCCCTCGAGGCCGAGGTCGTCGAGGAGGAGATCGGTCGTGATCCGGGCTGAAGAGTAGATCACGGGGAGGCCACTCCCGGGATGAGTGCCGCCGCCGACAAGATACACCCCCTCGAGATCCTCGAAGCGGTTGTGCGGACGCATGTGGAGCATCTGGCCGAGGTCGTGGGAGAGGTTGAACGTCGCCCCGCGGTAGATCTCGTAATCATCCTGCCAGTCGTCCGGCGTAATCATTTTCTCGGAGCGGATCCGCTCGCGGACGCCGTGGATCCCCATCCGCTCGAGTTGGTCGAGGGCCACTTCGCGATAGCGGGGCGCTTCACGGCGCCAATCGACGTTGGGGTGGCGGTGGGTCACCGGGATCAAGAGATAGAGCGTGCTGTGGCCAGCGGGGGCGAGGGAAGGATCGGTGACGCAGGCATTTTGCACGTACATCGACGGATCGGGGCCGAGGGCGTGGCGCGTCTCGATGTCGGCGAGATTGTCGCGGTAGTTCGCCGAGAGGTAGATCGTGTGGTGGGGAACGTCGTAGCTCCCCTCGATGCCGAGGTAGAGCATGAACGTCGAGCAGGAGAACCGCTTCGAGGCGATCCGTCGGTCGCTCCAGCGGCGCCGGAGTCGGTCGGGCACGAGCCTCGTCATCGAGCGGGCGAAGTCGGCGTTGATGACCGTGGCATCGGCCGCGTACTCGGCATGGCTCGTCTTCACGGCGGCGATCCGCTTGCCTTCGAAGCGGAGCGATTCGACCGGCTCGGAATAGTGGATCTCCACCCCCATCTCGCGGGCGATCCGCGCCATCGCGTCGGAAACGGCCCCGCAGCCGCCGATCGGATGGAAGACGCCGTGCTCGTATTCGAGGAACGAGAGGATCGAAAACAGGCTCGGGCAGCGGAACGGCGACATGCCGAGGTATTTCGACTGGAACGTGAATGCCAGGCGGATGCGCTCGTCGCTGAAGAAGCTGCCGAGTTCGTCGTTCAGGCTTCGCCACGGCTTGAGCAGCGGCAAGAGCTTGATGAGATCGGGATTGGCCAGATCGCGCCAACTCTCGAACGGCTGCTCGAGGAACGGGGCGAAGCGGATGAACTTCTCCCGAGTCGCGTTCATGAAGCGGGTGAACGCACCGGCATCGACCGGCGAGAGGCGGGCGACCTCGGCCTCCATCCTCGCGATGTCGGGGGTGGCAAGCAGTTCGCCTCCAGCACCGAACACGAGCCGGTACTGGGGATCGAGCCGGACGAGATCGACCTCCCGGCGGAGATCGCGTCCGCAGGCGGTGAAGATGTCGTCGAGGACCCTCGGGTAGAGAAAGAAGGTGGGCCCGAGGTCGAAACGGTAGCCCTCGGGGGTCGTGATCGTGCTCGTCCGGCCGCCGGGAAACGGGAGGCGTTCGAGGATCCGCACGCGGACGCCGGCAGAGGCCAGAAGCATCGCGCAGCCGAGGCCGCCAGGTCCTGCCCCAATGATGTTGACCGTCTTTGCCATCCCACCGTTGTCCATGACCACCCCGATCGGCCACCCTGCCAGAGGGCAGCGGGCCATCAAAGGACACGGCGAAGCGGCCGCATCCGCCGAGGACGTCGATCCCTCAGGCGTCGCTACTATAGCACCGCGGCCGGACGGGAGCAGATGCGGCGGTGGCGGTCACGGCGGGGCCGGTGTGGAGGTCAGTAGGCCGGCCAGTAGGCGCCACGGACCGGCCGCAGGCCACCGAACAATCCCCGCCGGTAAAGGGGCACGGCCACGGCGGTGGGGACCAGTTGCACCGTCGGCGCCACCGTCACAGGAGCGGGCGCGAGAACCGTCGTCGCGGCGTAATTGGCGGTGGAGGCAGGGGCGTAGTACGACGTCACCGCTACCGGGCCAGACACCGGGGAAATCATTTGGGCACTCGGGGCGTAGCCGACGACGGTCGGTGCCGCCGCATAGGTCGGAGCACCGGCGTAGGAGGGGGCATAGTAGGCGGTGACGGGACGGGCGACGGTGGTCATCGCGGGAACGGCGTAGCTGGTGACGGCCACAGAACTCGCAGGAACGACCGCGGAAAGCGGGGTCGAGATCGCGGCCATCGGGATAGCCGCAGATACAGGGGGCGAGAACGCCGACACGGCGGCGTAGTTCCCCGACGGGTTGTAGTTGGCGACGTAAGGACCGGCGGCCGGGGCAAACTCGGTGACGACCGGACGGTAGACGATCGTCTGAGCGACGGCATCAGCCCCGAGGCCCACCCAGCCGGTACCGAGCAGGCTGGCCAGCGACGCGAGGAGAACCCCGCTGAAACGGCTGGAAACCAAGGCTGAAGCGGTACGGAAGGTGGTCATCGGAGGGATCCTGGGAGGGGGTGGGAAAGCCTCATGCCTTCCCCTTGGAAGATACGTCGCCCGCCACGGCGTTTGCAAACCTTTGGTAGTCTTCCGGCCGTTCGCGTCCGGTCTTCCCGCGGCCTTTGGTGGGATGAGAGGGGGAAAACCGATTGTGGGGTGGGGGAACGGCCGGGCCGGCCGCGCGCCAGCCCTGGGAGCGGTCGGCAGTGACACCTCGTTGCGATCGTCGCCTTGACGAGAGTTGGAAACGCCCGGATTGGAGCGTTTGGATTCTTTTCCCCCCTCCGAGCAACCATCGTGGACAGCCCACTTGCCAGTTCTCCTCCCTCCGCTGCCCACGGCCGCGAAGCGACTCCTCCCCCGGAAAGTTCTCTCTGGGCGGGCGGCTTTGCCCCCTTGCTGGTCGTCCGCGCCCTGACGCTCGTCAATGACCATGCCATCAAGTGGCTGGCGATCGGGTTGGGGAAGAAACTCGTCGACGAGGGGCGGGTCAGCCTCGTGCTCACCATCGGGCTGGTCGGGCTCTCGCTCCCCTATGTCCTCTTCTCGTGGCTGGCCGGATCGCTCGCCGACCGGCAATCGAAAACAGCGGTGATTCGTTGGTGCAAAGCGGCCGAGGTGTTCATCGCCGTGGCAGCGACCCTCGTGCTCGGCTTCGGCATGGGGGAGGGGGAGGCGTGGCTCGGGCTGCCGACGGGCTTGTGGCTGCTCCTCGGGGCGGTGATGGCGATCGGGATGCAAGCGGCGCTGATGACGCCGTCGATCGTCGGCGTGATTCCCGAACTCGTTCCGCCGTCGCGGCTGTCGTCGGCCAACGGCCTTTTCTCGCTCGTTTCGCTCGTCGCCGTGCTCGCCGGGACGGCCGCTGGCAACTGGGTGGCCGATGCCACGGCGCTCGACGCCGCTTCGGCCTGGGGGCGTGCCTGGCCTACCGGTCTCCTCCTCGGAGGGACGGCCCTGGCGGGGCTGGCTGCGGCGGTGTTCATGCCGCACCTCGCCCCTGCGGCCCCCGGCGCCCCCCCCGCCTGGAACGCCCTGGCGCGTACGTGGACCGATCTGAGCCTCCTCGTTCGCCAGCCCGAACTTGCTGCCGCCGCCGCGGGAATTGTCTTTTTCTGGGCCATTGGTGCCGTCGCCCAGGCCAACGTCGACCAGTTCGCCAGTGAGGCGGGAGCGGCGTCCCAGGCGCAAGTCGTGCCTCTGCTTGTGGCCCTCGTCGCCGGCATCGGGGCGGGGAGTGTCGTGACCGGAAAGCTCGCCGCGAGGCCGGAAGGGGCCGATCCACGCGTCGACCTCGGCTTCGTGCCGCTCGGGGGCTTGATCATGAGCATCGCGTTCCTGGCACTGGCCGGAATCGGCGGACGGTTCGTCGAGGCCGGCGGCGTGGCGGCGTGGATTCCCTTCCTGTGGCTGGTGATCCTCGGCTTCGGGGCGGGGATGTTCGATGTGCCGCTGGAAACCTACCTCCAGGCGAAGAGCCCGCCCGATCGGCTGGGGGGAGTGCTCGGGGCGACGAACCTCCTCCTCTTCAGTGGCATGTTTCTGGCATCGCTGGCCTACGGTGGGCTTCGGGCACCGCTCGTGGCCGGAGGGCCGCCGATGCTCTCCGCCCGCGCGATCTTCGCGATCTTTGCCATCCTCTCCCTCGTGGCCGCGGCCGCCGCCGTGTGGTGCGCGCCCCGCGCGACGCTGCGGTTGTTCGTCGCCTCGATCGTGCATGCCGGCTGGCGTTACCGTGTCCGCCATGCCGACCGGCTCCCCGTCGCTGGCCCGGCCGTGGTCGTCGCCAACCACCTCTCCTGGCTCGATGGATTCGTCCTCGTGCTTTCCTCGCCCCGGTCGTTGCGGATGCTCGTCTATGGGCCGAACATCCGCGGCGGCTTCCTGCGAATGCTCTCCGAGCAGTGGCGGTTCATCCTCTTCGACCCCCGGCCGAAGTCGATCGCGCAGGCTCTGCGAAACGTGAAGGAAGGCCTCGCCGCCGGCGACGCGGTCGGGATCTTCTCGGAGGGAGGGATTTCCCGGACGGGACAGATTCTCGGCTTCAAACGCGGGCTCGATTGGGTTTTGGGGCGGGTGTCGGCGCCGGTCGTGCCAGTCCACATCGACGGGATGTGGGGAAGCGTCCTCTCCTATTCCGAGGGGCGGTTTTTCCGCAAATGGCCGCGGTTGGTCGGCGGGGGCTGGCGGCGGCCGCTGACGGTCTGGTTCGGCAGGCCGCTCCCCGTGGGGAGTTCCCCCCGCGATGCCCGTTTCGCCCTTCAGGAACTCACCGCCCGGGGAATCCAGGATCGGATGCTGACGACGCGAAGCTCCCGCCGGGAGATCGCCGCCTGGCTGCGACGGCACGCGGCCGCTGCCGGGCCATTGCGCGCGGCCCTCGAGGCCGTCTGCAGCGAAAGTGCGGGGCCGCCGGCGGATCCGCGGATGCCTCAGTGGGGGGCACTTGCCGCCACGGCCGAGGCGTTCGAGGCCAACTGCTTGGTACGCCGCGACGACCGGATGGTGTCGTCGCTGCTGCCCGATGATCCGCTCGCTTTCCATCTCGGGGTCTGCGGCGGGCCGTTGCTCGGCATCGCTGCGACCACGATCGAGCCCGGGCTGCCGGCAGAGGCGATGCTCGAGAAACTCGCCCGATTCCGGGCCACGATCTGGCTGGCGCGGGCGGCGCAGGTGACGGCGGTCGCAGCCCTCCCCCCGGAGCGCGTCGGCCGGCTGCCGAAGGTGATCGTGATCCCAGTCTGCGACGCCTCCGGGCACGTGATGGCCCAGCGTGCGATCACGGCGATCCAGGCGGCCCACGGCGTCGAACCGGTGGTGGCCTTCGTCCCCGAAGCCGTCGGCGGGCTCGTGTCGATGAACAGCCCCCCCTCCCGGTTGGGAGTCGATGCCGAAATCATCTCCCGTCCGGAGTCGCTCGGGAGGGTGGTGATGGGGGTGGTGGTCTGGCCGCTGGCCGCCGATCGGGTCCGCCTCGGGCTCGAGCCGCTCGATGGGGATACGTCGGGGGATGCGGCGGCTGGCGATGCGTCGCTCGTCGTGGCAGCCACAGGTATCCGCCGCACGGCCGACGGAGGGGATGGGGGGCCGCAGCCACCGTCGTGTCTCCTCGATGGGGCCTACCTCATCGACGACGATGGATTCCTGTTTTTCCCCGGTACGCTCGCCGAAGTGGTCGACGCCGGGCAGACCCCGCGGGGGCAAGACGGCGGCGAAAGCCGTCGCCCGAAGAGCAATCTTGGTTGAATGCCCTTTATGGAGTATCCTTGGACCCTGCCGGTCATGGGCACCCCTAGCTCAATTGGATAGAGCATCGGTCTACGGAACCGAAGGTTGCTGGTTCGAGCCCAGCGGGGTGTATTTTTCTGGCGAGATTTCCGGTCTGCGTTCTCGGGCGGATCGTGATCGGGAACTGCCCTTGGGGGGCATGATTGCCGGCGGGTAGGCTGCCCTGATGCCGCCGCCATCGTCCACTCCTGCCCCCCGCCCGCCGTCGCCCGGCGGTGTTGGGGATGGCTCTCTTCCCTGGCAGCGCGTCGTCGGCTTCGATCCCGGGCTCAATGTCACCGGCTACGGCGTGATCGATTGTCGCGGCGGCATCGTAAGGCTCGTCGAGGCGGGCACGATCCGCTCCCGCGGCGAGACGCTCGAAACGCGGCTGGCGACGATCCACGAGGGGGTTCGCGACGTCCTTCAGGCCCTCACTCCGGCGGTGATGGCCATCGAGCAGGTATTCGTGCATGCCAAGTTTCCGCGGACCGCGATCCTCATGGGGCACGCGCGGGGGGTGATCTGCCTGGCGGCGGCCCAGGCCGGGCTGTCGGTCAACAACTATCCCCCGGCGCGGGTCAAGAGCCTCCTCACCGGCAGCGGTCAGGCGGGCAAGGAGCAGATGCAGGCGGCGGTCCAACGGGAACTCGCGCTCGCCGCCCGCCCCGAACCGGCCGACGTCGCCGATGCCCTCGCCGTGGCGCTGGCCGACTGGCACCTGCGGATCCGTCAGCGCGGTTTGGCGCTCGGCCGCGGTGCCACGCCGGCCCCGCGTCGCCCGGCTCCGCCGCGGACCGGACAGCGCGGGGCCGCGAGGGAGCGGGCGGGCGATGAGAAGGGAAACGCTTGCCTGGGGGAGGATGACGGATGATCAAACGGCTGACGGGAACGCTCGGGGCTGTCGAGATCGGCTCGCTCGAGTTGACGGTGGGGCCGGTGGTGCACGAAGTGCTCGTGCCGGAGTTGGTCCGCCGTGATCTCCAGACGAAGGGAGGGCAGTCGATCACCCTCCACACCCTCGAGTTTCTGGAGGGGACTCCCGGCCGGGGCAATCTCGTCCCCAGGCTGGTCGGATTCCTCTCGGAGGTGGAGCGGGAGTTTTTCGACCTGATCTGCGAAGTCGATGGCGTCGGCGTGCGCAAGGCCCTGCGGGCGATGGTCCGGCCAGTCGGCGAGATCGCCCGGGCGATCGAGGAGCAGGATGCCGCCGCCCTCTCCACCCTGCCGGGGATCGGGGCGGCCACGGCCGAACGGATGATCGCCAAACTCCGCCGCCGGATGCCGAAATTCGCCCTGCTGGTGGCCCGCGACATGCCCAGCGCCGCCGCTGCCGGGGATGTCCTCGCGGAGACCTTCGAGGTCCTCCGGTCGCTCGGTCACTCCGACGCCGATGCCCGTCGCCTCTGCGACACGCTCCGGGGAGAGAAGAAGAAGGTCAAGGATGTCCAGGAGGCGCTCGAGATCATCTACCGCTCGATGCACAAGCCACGCTGAAGCGCCCCTGGGACGACCCCGGCGGCACTCGTTCGCCGACGGTGCCGCCAAAGCAACGGTCGCGTGGTAGGCTGACGGCTTCCCGGGAGGCGTGGACAGATGAGCAGTTACCGTGAGCCGACGATCCGAGGCGACGATGAGACCCCCAGCGGCGAGGATCGCGCCCTGCGGCCGACCCGCATGGCCGACATGGTCGGTCAGCGGGATGTCTACGAACGGCTCATGATCGCCGTCGATGCCGCGCAGAAACGGGGCGAGGTGCTCGGGCACATTCTCCTCGACGGGCCTCCGGGGCTCGGAAAGACGACCTTTGCCACCTGCATCCCGCGC
>JBIIQL010000116.1:0-8414 GCA_044342095.1 Pirellulales bacterium | reverse complement strand
GAGCATGAGATGGTTGTCAGTGCCGCCACTCACCAAGCGGACGCCGCCGGAGGCGAGGGCCTCGGCGAGCGCCTTGGCGTTCTCCAGGACCTTTATCGCATACTGCCGGAACTCGGGCCGCAGCGCCTCGCCGAAGGCGACAGCCTTCCCTGCGATGACGTGCATCAGCGGCCCCCCCTGCTGCCCCGGGAAGACGGAGCGGTCGAGCATCTTGGCGTCGGCCGAGCGGCACATGGCGATGCCGCCGCGGGGACCGCGGAGCGTCTTGTGGGTGGTGCTCGTGACGAAGTCGGCGACGGGGACTGGGTTGTCATGGACGCCGGCGGCGACGAGGCCGGCGTAGTGGGCCATGTCCACCATCAGCTTGGCGCCCACTTCCCGGGCGATCTCGGCGAAAGTGCCGTGGGGAATCTCGCGAGGATAGGCGCTGGCGCCGGCGACGATGAGCTTCGGCTTGTGCTCGCGGGCGAGGCTCGCGATCTGGTCGAAGTCGAGGCGCTGGTCGCTCTTCCGCACGCCGTAGTGAACGAACTTGTAGAGCACCCCGGAGGCGTTGAGTTTCATGCCGTGGGTGAGGTGGCCGCCATGGGCGAGATCGAAGGCGAGGACCGTATCGCCCGGTTGGATGGCGGTCATGTAGACCGCGGCGTTGGCTTGGGAGCCGGAGTGGGGCTGCACGTTGACATGCTCGGCGCCGAACAGGCTCTTGAGCCGGTCGCGGGCGAGATCCTCGACCTTGTCGACGAACTCGCAGCCGCCGTAGTAGCGGTGGCCGGGATAGCCCTCGGCGTACTTGTTCGTGAGCACGCTGCCGACCGCCTGCATGACGGCGGGGCTCGTGAAGTTCTCGCTGGCGATCATCTCCAGCCCCTCGTGCTGGCGCGTCTGCTCGGCCTGAATCGCGGCCCAGACGTCCGGGTCTTCCTGTTCGACGAAGTTCACGGGAGGCCTCCTTGAAAGGGAAAGAGCAGACGAAAGGAGAAAATTAAGCCGCCGGCGGAAACGGAGCAACGGGCCGAGCGGGGGCAGAGGAATCGATTGTGCGGAGGGGGTACGGGGGCGTCAACGAAACGCCTCTTTCCCCGGGAAAGGCCGGCTGCCGACGGCCGGGGGCTCGCCCTCCCTCAATCGAGCAGGAGCGGCTCCGGCATGAACGTCAGCACGGGGATGAGGAGCGAGAGGAGCCCGAGCGTCGTCCGCTGCCAACCGAGCGGCGGCCCCTCGTCGCGGACAGGCGGATGATCGATGCCGATGAGCGTCACGAGCACGACCATGAGCGTCCAGTTCGTCCGCCCCGTGACGATGATCGCGCCAATGGCTGCCAGAAGCACGCTGCGGGCCAGCCACTTCGATCGCTCGCCAAAGAGCGCATAGATCACGTGGCCGCCGTCGAGCTGGCTCATCGGCATCATGTTGAGCCCGGTGACGAGCAGACCCACCCAGCCGGCCATGAAGAGCGCGTTGGGGCGGATCGTCCCGGCGGCGATGTCGGGGCGCACCCACCCGAGCAGCCAGTGCCCCGCGATCGGCAGCCCGAAGAGGCTCTCAGCCGAAGGCTCGGCCCAGGCAATCCCCGCCACGAGCGCTGGAATGGCGATCGCCAGCCCGGCCAGCGGCCCGGCGATGGCGATGTCGAAGAGTTCGCGGCGGGTCGCCCGCGATCCCTCCATGCCGATGACGGCGCCGAGCGTACCGGTGAGCAGCACCGGCACGGGAAGGAAGAAGGGGAGCGTGGCCGGGATGCCGTGGATCGTTGCCGCGATGAAGTGCCCCGCTTCGTGGGCCGTGAGCACCGCAAGCACTGCCACCATGTAGACCAGCCCGCGGAGGCCATGCTCCGCCAGGCCACCGGCCACGTCGGCGTCGATCCCGAGGACGAGCGGCTCCCAACCGACGACACCGGCGGAGAAGGTCGTGGCGGCGGTGAGGAGGTAAAGCACCCCCTGGAGGATGCGGCGGCGGATGACGAACGGGGGAGTCCGGCCCGGGAGCGGGAAAACGGGGTAGACCGGGGAGGCCGGGTCGAAGGTGGGCGAGGTCGCGGACATCGTTTTCAAAGGATACCGCGGCGGCCACGATTCGGCAGGGGTTTGCCCCACCCGACCGATGCCTGCCCGGAGGGGGACTGCTACACTGCAAGACTTCACGAGGCCTCGCTCCGCCCGCCCACGAAAGGCTCCTCAGTCATGGTCCTTGCCACCATCCGCCGACTGGTCGGCCCGATCCCCGCCGTCGTCGCCACCATCGCCCTCCTCCTGCCGGCGATCGCCGCGGCCCAGACCGGCACCGGCCGCAAGGTGCTCGCCGTCATCGCCATCGACAGCTACGGTGATCTCAAGCAACAGCTCACCTGGATCGGCCCCCATGTCGACAACCCGGGCCTGGCCACGATGCTCGAATCGCTCCTCCTCATGTCGACCCAAGGGAAAGGGCTCGGCGGCCTCGACGTCAAGCGCCCCTTGGGCGTCATCGTCACTTCGGCCAACGACGACATCGGCATTCATGCCGCCATCCCGGTGAAGGATCTCGAGAAGCTCCTCGGCTCGCTCCAGGGAGTCACCGGCCCGACCGAGAAGGATGGCGACATCCGCCGGCTCACGCTTCCCAGCGGCCAGGAGATCGAGATCCGGGAGCAGGACGGCTGGGCGGTCATCGGCCAGCGTGGCCAGGAGTTCGACCTCGACGATCCCGCCAAGCTCCTCGCTCCGCTCGTCACCGACTACAGCCTCGCCATCGAGACCCATCCTGCAGTGATGCCGGAATCGCTTCGTGCCCTGATCGCGGCAGGGATCCAGCAGATGGCCGCCACGTCGGCCAATCAGGGGCGGCCGGTCGATGCCGAGGCGCTTCAGACGGCGCTTGCGGGCCTCGCCGGCGTCGAGACGATGACGATCGCACTGGCCCTCGATCCGGAGGAGAACGCCGTGTTCATCGAGAACAAGGTGATCGCCGTCAACGGCCCCAAGGCCGGCTCGTCGACGTCGGCCCTGACGGTGGCGACCGCGGCCACGCAGGACGGCGGCCTGCCGGCCATGGCGGCCCACGCCGTCCAGCCCCTCAATGATTCGCAGCGCCGCCAGATCGTGGCGATGCTCGATGGCGCCTTGCCGCAGGGGAACGACAAGACGATGAAGATCGTTGCCACGGTCGTCCGCGGGCTCGTTGACGCGATGGCCGATGCCGGCGGGCTCGATGCCGCCGTCACAGTCGACACGAGCGTCGCTGGCCAACTCCCGCTGATCACCGCCGGCGCCCACATCGCCGACGGCCCGAAGCTCGAGAAGCAGGTCAAGGAACTCTTCGGCCCCGGCTCGGCCCTGCCGAAGGAGGTGAAGGCGAAGTTCGACAGCGGCAAGGTGGGGAAGGCGAACCTCCACACCGTGACGATCGACGTCTCCGCCACGCCGGCGGCCGGGATCGTCGGGCCAGCAGTCGAGCTGACCCTCGCGGTCACCCCCGACTACGCCTTCCTCCTCCACGGTGGCGATGTCAAAGCCCGGCTCGAGAAGCTCCTCGAAACCAACGGCAAGGCGAACACCACCCTCGCCGATGCGGAAGTCCCCGGGGCCGCGATCGCCCTGGCCCTCGACCGGATCCTCACCTACGCCGCCTCGATGGGGGTCGGCCCGCAGGCCGAGGCTGCCGCCGAGCAGGCCGGCAGCTTCGTCGAAACCGACAAGGACTCCGGCTCGGTGAAGGTGTCGGGGAAGCCGATCGACGGTGGCTTCGTCACCCGGCTCTCAGTCGGAGCCGGTGCCCTCAAGGCCGCGGCGACGATGGCCCAACAGCAGCAACAGGGGATCGGTGGCCCCGGCGGTCGCCCCGGCCAACTTCGGCAGGCTCCCGCCGAGCGTGCGCCGGCCGGCACCCGCTGATTCCCCGTTCGACGCGACTGCGACACGCGGAGGCAAGGGGGACGCCCGCCTTGTCTCCGCGTGTTCGTTCGTCGCCCCACGCCCAATCGATCACCGTTCCTGTTTTCGGTTCTCCCACCCCCAAGCCCCACCCCCCAGGCCGTTCCGTGATCACGTCCGCCTCCACCGCCTCCTCCGATTCCTCCCCCCACGGCGGTCTCCGCCACACAATCGCCGGCGTGAGCGTGGCTGACCTCGCCCGTGCTCATGGCACGCCGCTCTACGTCTACGACGCCGAGACGATCCGCCGCCGCTGCCGCGACCTCACGCAGCCGCGCGGAAGCCATGCCTGGGACACCGTCCGCTTCGCGCAGAAGGCGTGCTCGAATCTCGCCATCCTCGACCTCGTCCGCCGCGAGGGAGTGGTGGTCGATGCGGTCAGCACCGGCGAGATCCAGCGGGCCCTCGCCGCCGGCTACGCCCCCCACGCCGACCGCACGCCATCGGCCGACGGCCTGCCGCCGGTCCACCCGATCGTCTACACCGCCGACATCTTCGACCGCGATGCCCTCGACGAGGTCGCGCGGTTGGGGATCCATGTCAATTGCGGCTCGGCCGACATGCTCGAGCAACTCGCTGCGCGGGTGCCGGGGGCCGAGGTGACGCTCCGCGTGAATCCCGGCTTCGGCCACGGACACAGCCAGAAGACGAACACCGGTGGCGAAGGCTCGAAGCATGGCATCTGGCATGCCGACATCGCCGACGTGATGCGCCGCGCGGAATGGGCGGGGATCGCGGTCACCGGCCTCCACATGCACATCGGCAGCGGGACGGATCTCGCCCACCTCGCCGAGGTCGCCGGCACGCTCGAGAAGGTGGCCCGCGAGATCGGCCGCTCCCTGACGACGATCAGCGCCGGCGGCGGGCTTCCTGTTCCCTACCGCCCCGGCGAGGTTCATGCCGATCTGGGGGGCTATGTCGCGCTCTGGAACGACACCCGCCGCCGCCTCGAGGAGGCTTTTGGCCACCGCCTCCGCCTCGAGATCGAACCGGGCCGCTACCTCACCGCCGAGAGTGGCTTTCTCGTCACCGAGGTGCGGGCGGTGAAGAACCAGGGGGCGCGGAAGTATCTCCTCGTCGACGCCGGCTTCAATACGCTCGCCCGGCCGGTCATGTATGGCGCCTACCACCCGATGAGCCTCTGCCCGGCCGATGCCGGCCCCACCTCACCGGCCGGGAGTGGCCTCCGCGAGGAGGTGGCGGTGGGAGGCCCGTTGTGCGAATCGGGCGACATCTTCACGCAGACCGACGGCGGCTTCGTGGCGACGCGCGATCTCCCCGTCGCAGGCGTTGGCGATCTCCTCGTGATCGAGATCGCCGGGGCCTACGGCTTCGTGATGGCGAGCAACTACAACTCCAAGCCCCTCCCGGCGGAAGTCCTCATCGACGGCGGCCAGGCCCGGCTCGTCCGCGCCCGCCAAACCCCCGCCGATCTGTTCCGCGGCGAGACGGTGTGAGGCTTGGGCCTACGCATTTCTTCCGGTGCTCGACATCGGGTTCCTCGGCGGGATCCGTGCATGACAAGAGGATCGAGACCTTCTTCGGGCCGACCTCTCGATCAGCCTCCGATGCTGCTCCGCGGAGCTACTTCAAAGAACATTTGGGAGCGGCAGAAGCGGACGTCAAACTCCAGGAAGAAGTTCGTTTGGCCGAGAATCACCGGGATGCTATCGCTCCGGCTCCACGCGAAGGCAAGTCGGACCGGAGCAAATCCCTCAATCTGCCCGCTGAGGATCAGGCCTCTCGCTTCTGTTTCCGCCAAATTGCCACCAAGCCGAATCGGTGCCACCTGCGCTTCTCAATCGGCGCCAAGCTGGAGGCCGACATCGTAGGGAAGCACATTGAGCGTGGCTCCGCTGTCGATCAGCGCAGACACCTGCACGCTACGATCACGCGCCTGAAGGGTGATCGGCGCGAAAGGCAAAGCACTGGCAGGGCCCAAAAGCGGCTCTGATTCGACGTACCCAAAGCGTTTCCACATCGGGGCCCTCAACGAGTCTTCTCTTCCTCAAGCATGTGCATGAGGGTTGCGGCACCGTCACAGGCCCCATAAGGCGACCAAACGGGGTAGGACGCCTCGGAGGGGGGCAACGTCTCGCCGTCTTCACGGGCGACATCGGCCGCCAGTACCTGGATGGCGAGAAGTTTCTCGCTCCGTGCGAGTCCGTGCAACGCCGGGAGTAACTCTGCGAGCGTCATTGGGCGATCCTCCTCCGGTACCGATTCTACATGCGCCAAAAGGCGATTCTGTCGACCGCGGTCGAAGGGCATGAGCAAAGCGAAAAAAGCCCACCAGAAAACCCGTCTGCTTCAGAACCGCTCCGGGGACCGAAATCGCCATTTTTGCTGCGACGGGAAGGCCCACCAGAGCCGGAATCCGCTCGCGGATTCTGCGGCGGAGGGCGTTTTCTCCGCCGGCAAAGCCGGTTGGCCCGGCGGCGGCTGCCGACTAGGATGGAGAGGATTCGATCCCTCCAGAAATCCCCCCCCGCCAGCCGATCCCACCTCCCATGGCCAAAGCCGGACCCCGCAAAAAGCTGCCGAAGGAACTGGCCGTGATCACGGCCGACAACTGCACCGGGTGCGAGTCGTGCCTGGAAGTCTGCCCGGTCGACTGCATTCTGAAGGTGCAGCAGTACGACCAGTTCCACAATCTCCAGAGCTGGTGCGAGATCGACGTCGAACGTTGCGTCGGCTGCGAGGTTTGCGTCCATATCCCGGGGAAGAAGTCGAATCCCTACGACCTCAAAGTCTGCCCCTGGGACGCGATCGAGATGGTGCCGACGGAGATGGTGGCCGTCGCCGTCGCCCAGAGCGGTGGCCCCCCCGACTACGTCGAGGCCAACTGGGACCGACTCGTCGGCAACGCCCAGCGTCTGGCCGAGATGAAGGTCGCTGCCGGCTGACCCAGCCCCGCCTGGCTTCTCCAGCCGCAGCCTCTGCGGCGGCCACGGACATTCTGTCCAATCCGTCCAGAGCGGGCGTGCGGCTGGGCCTGAGCGGAGCGGCAAGCGTCGGCCTCACTCCGCCGCGGCAGCTTTTCTCCGCGTCTCGGCCTCCTTGGCGCGGGCGGCAGGAGTGGACTTTTCATCAAACAACAATACCGCTTCCCAGATGATCACCACATCCAAGATGAGGAGCAACACGACTGGCAACATCCACCCGCGCGTCAGAATGCCCGGACATCCTCGCCTCGCCGCCAGCAAGACTCCGAACGACGCGGCAGTCAGAACAATTGCCCAAGGCACCGGCATGCGTTGGATGCTCGCCATCACGACGGCCAGAAGGATTGCCCAGCCGCAGACCATGGCCCCAGCGACTCCCGGTCGGACCCATCTGTCGTGGCTGGCCTGCATCATTTGGGTGCCCCCGAATCCGATGGTGGTATGGCGAGGCGATTCGCCGGTGACGTCTCTGGGCTGTGGTCATTCAGCAACCACAACGCTTCAAGAATGTTGCACGTCCGGTTCATTCCCAAGGGGCGAGTGGCAGTTCATTGCTGTAGTGACTCGGTACATCATCGACAAAGAAGATGTGATCGTCTCCTCCGAGCCATCCGTTGTCCATGTAGAAAGACCGGGTCTCACCGTTGATGGTCACCGTGATCCGTACTCCTACATGATTTCACCAAGCTACGGGAGAAAGGGAGGCGATGGTCCAGATGACCCCCTCTGCCTTCACATAAACTCCGTCAGCCTGACTATCGAGAAGGGCACGGTTTATCCCGAGGACCCACGAGACACAGGGCCCATATCCATCATTCGTCAAACTCTGCCGCTCATGGCGATCGTAGAGTCCTTTGATCCATCTGGAGAAGCTGTAGGGAACTCCCCCTGCAACTGGGCCTTCTGTCTGGAGCCTCTTGATGAGCTCCTCGATCTCACGACGTGCTTCCTGGTCAACTCCCCCCAAATCCATAGCCTCTTCTTCATCGGAGCAAGGGCCGGACGATGCCCACGGCGGTACGCCCGTGGGAGCCATGGGCTTTGAAGGCGGCAGCACCCATTGAGGACGATAATTTCCCTGCCTCTGCGAATCGGGCGCAGGCGCCGCAGGGGAACTGCCGGAAACCGGAGTTTCGGTCGGCAACGCAGGCGGAGAACCTGAAACCTCGCCTGGTTTACCCGATGCCTCATTCTCAAGGGCAGCCGAAGGCGATCCTGTGAATGCCGTATGACTAACGCCGCTGGCATTCGTCTGAATCGCGAGAGTGCCAGACACGACTCCGCCGAACGACACCGCCGGTAAAACCCCTTGCGTCCCAGCCGAGGCGCCGAGCATCAACCCCGCCGTGGTTGACGAGCCAGGGAGCGGCGATGCGATCAGACTGGCCAGTGGATCCAACGGGACTTGCGTCGCTGCCATCGGGAGTTTGGGCCCACCCAATCCGCCACCCAAAAGCCCAACATCCGCCGCCATCAACGCCCGGGCTTCGAGCCTTTCAACTGCGGAAAGGCTGTGTGTGTGTGTGTGTGTGTGTGTGTGTGTGTGTGTGTGTGT
>JBIIQL010000115.1:0-8490 GCA_044342095.1 Pirellulales bacterium | reverse complement strand
GGATCGCTGCGGCCGGCGTCGTCGAGCTTGAGCAGTTCCACCCGTGTCCGTCGGCCGTCGGTCGGCTCGGTCACCGCCATCCAATGACGGTCGGCCGTCGTCGTCGCCCGACGGTCGGCCACCACGGTGGCGAGCATCTTCTGCGGAGCGCGCTCGGGCAGGTCGAAGGCGCGGAGTTGATTGTCGTTCCCGGCCACGACGAGGCGGGCGCCCGTCACGATCCCGACCGCGGTCACCGGTGCCGGCGCCTCGATGACGCCGCGGAGCGCACCGTCGCCGACGCCCGTCAGCCGGATCACGCCGTCGGCCGACGCCGACACGAGCGTGCCGTTGTCGGCAAACACGAGCGCCGTGATCCGATCGGCGTGCCCGGAAAGCTCCCGTCCGATGGCCCCCGTGGCGCCGTCCCACGTCCTCACGCTCGCGCCGACGGCGGTGGCCACGAACCTGCCGTCGGAGGAGGCGGCCATGAGGGGCGTCGGGCCGCCAACCTGTCCCTGCCAGGCCTTGGCATCGCGCGGCCGGCGCCACAGCTTCACCTCACGAGAGCCACCGGACGCCAGGGTCTCGCCGAAGGGATCGATCGCGATCGCGGCGATCGTATCGCGATGGGCAACCCTCACCGCGGCGCCTTCGAGAACTTCCTCGACGCCCGGATCGACCAACTCGGCGACGAGACCGCCTCCGATTCCGTGGAGCCACAGTCGATGGCCAACGGCTGAGGCAACGAGATCCCCCGTCGGCGAGAGCGCCACGGTGGGGGCCGGGGTGACCTCGGCAGGCAGTTTCTTTCCCCAGACACAACAGCCCATGGCGAGCACCGCCACTGCGGCGATGTTGCCCCGGCCGCTGAACGCTTGCATAGTCGGCATCGTCCCCCCGCTTTCGCTGTCACCCCGGAACGACAACGTTCCCTGTCGGGCCGATCGCGCCGCTTCAGGCCGCGATTTCTCACCGGAGTCCGGTGCCGTTGAGTCTACTCCTCGGGTTCTCTCCCCGCGGGGTCCGCAGGGGATTGCCCCCCATGCAAGAGTTGCCAGTTTTCTGCCAATCGTTACACTCCCGGGCGGGGTCGGGGTTCTTTTGCTTCAGGGGGTCTTATGAAGACAGCACGGCTGCGCTCCATCGTTTCCACATCCGCACCGGCATTCCGCCGACTGCTCAGTACCGCGGCACTCGCGCTCTGGACGCTCTCTCTGTGGACGCTCTTGGCCGGTGGCTTCCTCGCCGGCAACACGGCCTTCGCCGGCGAAGCCGACCTCCTCATCCCCGATCTCAAGGAGGCGACCTTCTTTGGTGGCTCGATCAGCGGCCACAACCTCCTCCTCTACGGCTCCTTCGTGATCGCCGGCACGCTCGGCATATCGCTCTTCCTCCGCAACCAGATCAAGGCCCTGCCGGCACACGAGTCGATGCTGAAGGTGGCCGACATCATCTTCGAGACCTGCAAGACGTACCTCCTCAAGCAGGCCCAGTTCCTCGCCCTCCTCTTCGCGCTGATCGCCGCGGCGATGGCCTACTACTTCGTCGTCCTCAAGGGCGAGTCGGTCGCCACACTCCTCCTCGTCCTTCTCTTCTCGCTCGTCGGCATCGGCGGGTCGTTCTGGGTCGCCTGGTACGGGATCCGCGTCAATACCTACGCCAATGCCCGCACCGCCTTCGCGTCGCTCCGCGGGGAGCCGTGGGACGTCGTCAACATCCCGCTCCGCGCGGGCATGTCGATCGGCCTGTTCCTGATTTCCCTCGAACTGATCATGATGGTGATCATTCTTCTCTTCGTCCCGCGGAACGTCGTCGGCTACTGCTTCCTCGGCTTCGCGATCGGCGAGTCGCTCGGGGCGTCGGCCCTCCGCATCGCCGGCGGCATCTTCACGAAGATCGCCGACATCGGCTCCGATCTCATGAAGATCGCCTTCAAGGTCAAGGAGGACGATCCCCGCAATCCCGGCGTGATCGCCGACTGCACCGGCGATAACGCCGGCGACTCGGTCGGCCCGACGGCCGACGGGTTCGAGACCTACGGCGTCACCGGCGTCGCCCTGATCTCGTTCATCACTCTCGCCGTCCCCAGCACCGACATCCAGGCGAAGCTCATCGTCTGGATCTTCTTCATGCGGTTCCTCATGGACTTCATGTCCGGGGCCTCCTACTTCCTCAACCAGTCGATCTCCGAGAAGAAGTACAAGGGTCTGAAGGAGTTCGACTTCGAGGAGCCGCTCACGCGGCTGATCTGGATCGCCTCGATCCTCTGCATCGGCATGTCCTATCTGATGAGCTATCTCCTCATCGGCGACATCACCGTCGACGGCGGCACGAAGCTCCCGAACCTGTGGTGGCAACTGGCGACGATCATCAGCTGCGGTACGCTCGCCGCCGTGCTTATCCCCGAGTTCACGAAGGTGTTCACGAGCTCCCACTCCAAGCATGTCCAGGAAATCGTGACCGCCTCGCGCGAAGGCGGCGCCTCCCTGACGATCCTCTCCGGCCTCGTGGCTGGCTATTTCAGCGCCTTCTGGAAGGGGATGCTGATCGCCGGGCTGATGTTCGGGGCGTTCATCGTCAGCCAATTGGGGCTCGATCAGGTGATGGGGGAATATGCCTCGATCTTCGCCTTCGGCCTCGTCGCCTTCGGCTTCCTCTGCATGGGCCCGGTGAACATCGCCGTCGACAGCTACGGCCCGGTCACCGACAACGCCCAGTCGGTGTTCGAGCTCGCCCAAACGGAGCACATTCCCGGGATCGCCAAGGAGATCGAGCGCGACTTCGGGTTCAAGCCCGACTTCGAGCAGGGGAAGCACTACCTCGAGGCGAACGACTCAGCCGGCAACACCTTCAAGGCGACCGCCAAGCCGGTGCTCATCGGCACGGCGGTCGTCGGTGCCACGACGATGATCTTCTCGATCATCCTCGCGCTGAAAAAAGACGGGCTCCTCCACTTGAGTCTCACCGACGCACCGGTCCTCCTCGGCTTCATCTGCGGCGGCGCGGTGATCTTCTGGTTCTGCGGGGCCTCGATGCAGGCCGTCACCACCGGCGCCTACCGGGCGGTGGAGTACATCAAGCAGAACATGAATCTCGACAAGACCGAGGCCGACATCGAGGACTCGAAGACGGTCGTGCGGATCTGCACCGAATATGCCCAGAGCGGGATGTGGAACATCTTCATCGCCCTGATGACGATCACGCTGGCCTTCGCGCTGTTCGACCCGAACTTCTTCGTTGCGTATCTCATCTCGATCGCGATCTTCGGTCTCTTCCAGGCGATCTCGATGGCCAACACCGGCGGTGCCTGGGACAACGCCAAGAAGCTCGTCGAGGTCGATCTCAAGGAGAAGAACACCCCGCTCCACGACGCCACGGTCGTCGGCGACACGGTCGGCGATCCGTTTAAGGACACGACGAGCGTGGCCTTGAACCCGATTATCAAGTTCTCGACCCTCTTCGGCCTCCTCGCCGTCGAGATCGCGGTCAAGATCCGCCATCCGGTCGATGCCAACGGCGTCCACCTCGAGGGGGCCGCCAAGCCCTTCGACTACACCGGCATCGTCGGCGTGGGGATGCTCTTGGTGGCCTTTTACTTCGTGTGGCGATCCTTCTACTGCATGCGGATCCCGCAGCGCGCACCCGCCACCGGCAAGGCCCACTGATCAGAGCAATGCCTCACTGGCAGCTTCCGAACGATGATCACCGCCCCGGGGCAGCGACTGCTCCGGGGCGGCGTCGTTGACGACTTTTCCGCGAGCCAGCCCCGTCAGGCCACCTCGGCCCAGATGACCAGTTGCACCGGCGCGTCGAAGGGCATCTCGGTGATGCCCAGCGCGACGCGGGTGTGGATGCCGCGGTCGCCGAACAGTTCGTTGAAGAGGTGCGAGGCCCCGTCGAGGACGCGCGGGTGGCCGCGGTAGCCGGGGGCACAGTGGACGAAGCCCTCGACGCGGACGATCCGCCGGATCGCCTCGAGATCACCGATGGCCGCCTGAAACTGTGCCAGGGCATTGATCGCGCAGACCCGGGCGCACGCCTTCCCTTCCGCTTCGCTCACCTCGGCGCCGATCCGGCCGATATGGAGGAGCTTCCCGTCGACCCAGGGAAGCTGACCAGAGGTGACGACGAGGTTGCCGGTGCGGATCGCCCCGACATAGGCCCCAGCCGGCTTGGGCACCGCCGGAATCGTGATCCCGGCCTTTTGGAGTGCCACGGCGACGGAATGAGTCTGGCTGGACATGAAACGGATTCCTACTTGATGGGTGGAACAATACTACCGCGAGGCTCCACCGTGCCTCGAGCATCCCGATCGTACCTGTGGATCGGCGATTGAGCATCGGCACCGCCGTCGATCTCGGCAGGGCGACTGACAAACGTGACTCCACCGAAGAGGTCGGCCGCGGGTAGGATTGCCTCGACACTTCGGGCAAGCGCTCGGCAGTGCCCGGAGGAATCATCCCGGAAGAGGCGTGCGATGCGAAGCGGAACAGCAAACCGCGTCTGTTTGACCGCGTGCGTGCTGATCTTGACGGTGCTCGTGGGCCGATTGATCGCGGCCGAGTCGGTGCACACGCTCGGCTCCGCGCTAGCCCCGGTCGACAATCCGCTCAAAGGCCTCGTGCCCTATTCCGGCGACAAGCGCGGCTCGTTTCCGCATTCGCTCGAGTTCAACACCCTCCCCTACTCGGCGTTGGTGAAGGGATACGACGACTTCGACTGGCAGCCGCTGGAGGCCCTGCTCGACGACATCGCCAGCCGCGGCCACCAAGCAGTTCTCCGGATCTATTTGGAGTACCCGGGCAGGACGGGCGTCATCCCGGAGTTTCTCATCAAGGACGGGCTGAAAATCCATGCCTACCTCAACACCAACACCGATCCCTTCCCTCCGGCGCTGGTGGAGACGCCTGACTATGAAGACCAGAACCTGCGACGGTCGCTGAAGAACTTCATCAACGCCTTCGGGAGAAAGTACGACGGCGACCCGCGGCTCGGGTTTATCACCGCCGGCCTCCTCGGCACCTGGGGGGAATGGCACACCTACCCGCGGAGCGAGCTCTTTGCCAGCAAGGCGGTGCAGATTGAGGTGATGGAGGGCTACGAGGCGGCGTTCAAGCTCACCCCCGTGCTCCTCCGTTATCCGGCCGGTGACGACACCTTCCAGAAGGCGAAGAACGCCGACCGCCCGTTCGGCTACCACGACGATTCCTTCGCCTGGGCCACGCTCCACACCGGGAAGGACGGGGACGAATGGTTCTTCATGACGGCGCTTGCGGCCGCCGGCGCGGACGCCGAAGCGAAGTGGAAGACGGAGCCGATCGGCGGCGAGATTCGGCCGGAAGCGTGGGGAAAGGTGTTCGATGAGCGGCCCGGTGATCCCGCGATCCAGGACATCCGTACCTGCGTGGAGACGACCCACGCGTCGTGGTTGCTCGATAGCGGCATGTTCGAGACGCCGCCGAACGGAGACCGGGTGCGGCGAGCGGAAGCGATCGTCCGCGCGATGGGATACGACTTCCACTGCCCGAAAGTGATCATCGGCGAGGTCGCCGCCGGAACCGTCTCCGTCCGGCTGGAGATCGTCAACCGGGGAGTGGCTCCGTTCTATTCCAACTGGAAGGCGGAGTGGGGCCTGCTGTCCGACGGACGGGTGGCGAGAACTGCCGAATGTTCCGGAACGTTGAGGGGGCTCCTGCCAGGCGACGAGCCGAGGGCGTGGACCGGGTCGCTTGACGTGCACGGGGTGAGCGCCGGCACCTACACGCTCGCCGTGCGCGTCCCCAATCCCCTGCCGATGGGCAAGCCGCTGCGGTTCGCCAACGCGACCCAGGATGCCGATGCCCCCGGTTGGCTTTCACTCGGCCCGGTGCAAATCCCGGAGGAAGAGGCCCGTGTGTCTCCCGCGATCGGCCTCTTGGAATCGGATCGCCGGGGACCCTGACTGCGGCTCGCCGGAACCGAGTTTCTCAAGGGGCGGCTACGATGATCTCCCTTCGACGCCCTCGAAGGGAGATCCCTGGCCGCCCGGAGTCGCCCGATGTTGTCCTCTCCGCCACGCACCGTCGTCGTCACCGGGTCCGCCGGCCGCCTCGGCCGCGCCGCTTGCCGTGAGTTGCTCGCAAGGGGCTGGCATGTGCGTGCCTTCGATCGCTGTCCGTCGCCGGCCGGCAAGTCGATCGTCGCCGATCTCACCGACGCGGCGGCCGTCGCCGCCGTGCTCCAGGGTGCCGACGCGCTCGTCCACCTCGCCGCCACGCCCGACGACGACGACTTCGCCGCCCGGCTCCTCCCCGATAATCTCCTCGGCCTCCACAACGTCATCGAGGGAGCGAAGGCCGCCGCCGTGCCGCGAGTGATCCTCGCCAGCTCCGGCCAGGTGAACTTCGTCCAGCAGTACGAGGGCCCGTGGCCGATCCGCGTCGCCGATCCCCTCACCCCCCGCGGGTGGTACGCGATCACGAAAGTCGCCCTCGAGGCCGCCGGCCAGATCCACGCCCGGGTCACTGGCGCTGCGGTGATCTCCGTGCGGCTCGGATGGTGCCCGCGCGACCGGGCCCACGCCGACGAACTGGGGGCAAGCTTTCACGGCCCCCACTGCTATCTCTCTCCTCGCGATGCCGGCACTTTTTTTGCGGCCGCCGTGGAACACTCCGTCCCCCCTGGTCACTCAATCGTGTACGCGACGAGCCGACCGGCGGAGATCGAGATGGTCGATCTCGAGCCGACGAAAACACTTCTCGACTGGGAACCTGTCGACCGCTGGCCGGAAGGGGCGACCGACGACTTGCCGGGCTGAAGCAGCGAATGACGGACTCAGCGAGGGGTTGCCCGTGCTCTGGAGCCGGCGTAGCCGACAAGCGGAGCCATGGATCCGTGAGCGCAGGCGGGTCCGAGTGAGCGAAGGCCTGGAGGGCCGGAGAGAACGTCCGGCGAGAGGGCACGGGCAACCCCGGTCAGCCACCGCTCATCGCGTCGCCTTAATACCGCACGACCTGCCCGGCTCCGCCGAGCCCGAGGGCGGCGAGTTCGTCCTGGGCCTTGGCGAGCATCATCGCCACGTCGCTGGCGACCGCCACGAACTGGAAGCCCTCCGCGACGCGGCGCTTCGCGGCCGCAGCGTCGGCGGTGTGGATGCCGGGAGCTACGCCATGCTTCTTCCCGGTGGCGACGAGATGGGCGAGGGCTTGGACGAAGGCCGGGTCGTCGCTCTCCATGGCGGGCTTTCGCCCCATCGACTTCAGGAGGTCGTTGGGGCCGATGAAAAAGGCGTCGATGCCGGGAACGGAAAGAATCTCGTCGGCCCGCTCGACTGCATCGATGTGCTCCGTCTGAACGACGACGAGGATCTCGTTGTTGGCCTGCTCGTAGTAGGTGCCGGGGTCGGTACCGAAATTGACGGCATGGAGGAAGCCGCCCACGGAGCGCTTGCCGAGGGGCGCGTAGCGGGCCGCGGCCACCACCGCCTCGGCTTCGGCACGGGAGTTGACCATCGGCACGACGATCCCGAAGGCGCCGTTGTCGAGAACTCGCTTGATGTTCTCGGTGGTGTTGAACGGAACACGCACCAGCGGCACCGTCCCCACGCCGCCACTGAGTCGAGCAAGCGCCCCTTGCGCCGCCACGGCACCGAAGGCCGCCACGGCCGTCTCGATGTTCACCGGCGCATGCTCGAGCTCGACCGTCAGCCAATCGAAACCGACGCAGGCAAGCAGACGGGCAGCGGTCGGGTCGGGGAGGCAGAGCCAGGTGCCGATGCTCGGCTCACCACGACGGAGCTTCTCCCGAACGGGGTTCCTTCTCATCGGATCGGGGCCCGGAGGGTGGGGGAGGCAAGGACGTCGGGATTGGCGACCTGCTTCGGCCGCCGGCCATGCATCAACTCGACGATCGCCTCGGCCGCCATCAGGCTCACCTTCTCGCCGGTCTCGATCGAATTGAAGGCCTGATGTGGCGTGATCAGGAGCCGGGGACAGTGCCGCAGGGGGCTGTCGGCCGGAAGCGGCTCGGCGGCAAACGCATCGAGGGCCGCGCCGGCGATCGCCCCGCGATGGAGCGCCGCGATCAACGCCCCCTCGTCGACCAGGGCGCCACGGGCGGTGTTGATCAGATACGAGGTCGGCTTCATCTTCGCCAGCTGCGCCGCGCCGATGAGGCCTCGGTTTTCGGGAGTGAGCGCCGAGTGGAGGCTGACAAAATCGCTCTCGGCGAGGAGCCGATCGAGATCGACAAACTCGATCCCCTCGCTCCCTGTCTTTGCGACATGCGGGTCGTGACCGAGGACGCGCATCCCGAAGCCCACAGCCCGCCGGGCCATCGCCTTGCCGATCCGGCCGCAGCCGATGATCCCGAGGGTCTTGCCATGGACATCGTGGCCCCAGGCGACTGACCAGGCGCCGCCACGGAGCAACTCCTGCCCGGCATCGACCCGCCGCGCCACGGCGAACAGGAGCGCCCAGGCGTAATCGGCCACGGCCTCGTCGAGGAGTCCTGGGGTGTTACAGATCACGA
>JBIIQL010000114.1:0-8506 GCA_044342095.1 Pirellulales bacterium | reverse complement strand
GCGACCGTGACGGCCGGAGCGAGGGCCTGCGCCTCGGCGTCGACCGGGGCGTCGTCGGGGATCTGCGTACCTGCAGCGGCGAGGGCGGCATCGGCCATCCGTCGCGCTTGAGCGAGGGCGAAGTCGCCGTTCATGAGGAGTAATGCCTGCCCGGCGGCCGTGGCGTGGATGCGCCGGTCGCAGTTGGTCTGCATCGTCGGCGCATCGAACGTGGCGAGGAACTGCACCGGCATGCTCCGTCGCTGTTCGATCCACAGGCTCCGACGCGGGCTGGAATCCTTGACGACGAACTCTCCGGCTTCGTCGGCGACGACGGGCACGGCGTTTCCGAACGGGGTGGGATCGAGCGTGCCGGCGGCAGCGAGGATCCGGTCGCGGACCGCCTCGGCCTCGAGCCGGCGCACCGGCATCCGGCCGACGAGCCGGTTGTCAGCGTCGAGGCTGTCGAGGTCTCCACGCCGCGTCGATGCCTGCCGCCAGGCGCTGGAGAGGAGGACCATGCGGTGGAATCGCTTCAGGCTCCACCCGGAGTCGGCGAACTCGACCGCCAGCCAGTCGAGCAATTCGGGATGGGAGGGACGCTCGCCGAGCCGGCCGAAGTCGGCAGGCGTGCCGACGATGCCGCGGCCGAAGTGGTGCATCCACAGCCGGTTGACGATCACGCGGCCGAGGAGTGGATGCCGCCCGGAGGTGAGCCGACGCGCCCAAGCGAGACGCCGGCCGCTCGTCGAGAGGGTCGAATCATCGGCGGGAATCACCGTTTCCCCCTCGGAGCCGGTCACCTGGAGATCGGCCGGGCCGACCTCTCCCTTCGGCTGGCGGTAGTCGCCGCGGTGGAAAACGCGCGTGACGGGGAGGTGCCCCGGCGGCTCCTCGAGGACGTGGAGGAAATCCTCCACCGGCTTCCGCGCGCGGATCGCTGCGATCTTCTCACCGAGCGCCTTGAGTTCGTCGGCGGCCGCCTGGTCGTACTGGTAGAGAACCCCTGGGGAGATGTTGACGCTCGGCCTCTCCTTGAGGAGTTGCTGCTGCTCAGGCGTGCGGTCCTTCTCGGCGGTGCGGGCCGCCATGCCGAGCTTTTCGCGGAGATCTTCCGGATGCTTGAGCAGTTCCTTCTCGAGCGCCGCGGCGATCGCCGTGGTCTGCTTCGTCTCGAGCTCCTGTGAGGCGGCGACCGCCTCGGCTTCGATCTCCGCCGAGCGGGTCCTGTCGGCGTCGGTGAACAGGGACAGGAGCCGTTCGTTCGGCGCTTTCCAGGCCTGCGGATCGAGGGCCGGCTCGAAGAGGGCACGAAGGGCGTAGTAGTCGGATTGCGGGATCGGGTCGTAGCGATGGTCGTGGCATTGGGCACAGCCGACGGTGAGCCCGAGAAGCGCGCTGGAGACGATGCCCAGGGTGTCGGCCACGACCCGGTTGCGGCTTTCGGGGTCGCCGCCGCCGGCGGTCCCGTCGGCGGCCATCCGCAGGAAGCCGGTGGCTGTCAGCCGATCGATCGATTCCGGCGGGAGCTGCGCATGGGGGGGCGGGACGAGCTCGTCGCCGGCGAGTTGCTCGACGAGGAAGCGATCGAAGGGCACGTCGGCATTGAGGGCCCGCACGACCCAGTCGCGGTATTTCCAAGCATAGGGACGGGGGGGATCGTCCTGCGTGGCGCCGGCGGAATCGGCGTAGCCGGCGACATCGAGCCAGTGGCGGGCCCACCGCTCGCCATACCGAGGGGAGGCGAGGAGCCGATCGACGAGATGCTCGAAGGCCGCCGGATCGGGATCGGCGACGAAGGCCTCGACCTCCTCGGCGCTGGGGGGAAGGCCGAGAAGGTCGATCGAGGCCCGGCGGATGAGCGTCGCTCGGTCGGCCGGCGGGGAGAAGGAGAGCCCCACAGCCTCGAGACGAGCGAGGAGAAAGGCGTCGATCGGCTGGGCCACGAGTTCGGGGTGGGCCACGGCCGGGAGGGGGGGGCGGACGAGGGGCCGAAAACTCCACCACTCCCTTTCCTCCGGCGTGATGCCGAGGCCGGGGGGAATCGTCTCGGGCTCGGGGCGCGCCGTCGGCGCCCCGGCGGCCACCCAGCGTTCCAGGATCGCCAGCTCCTCTGGCGTCACCTTGTGCGTTGAGGGGGGCATCTCGCCGGAGCGGATCCGCGCCACGATCAGGCTCGCCCCGGCGTCCCCCCGGGCGATCGCCGGCCCCGAGTCGCCGCCGCGCTCCATGGAGCGCACCTGGCGGAGATCGAGGTTTCCCTCGAAGGCATCCTCGGCTCCGTGGCAGTCGAAGCAGTGGGCGCGGAGGATCGGACGAATGTCGCGTTCGAAGGAGAGGGGAGCGGGAGCGTCCTGCGCCCGACTGGCAGCCGGCAGCCCACCCATGGCGATGAGGACGACGATTGCGAACCTCGAGGGTGAACCGCGTCCGGCGTGCATCAGCCCTGGCCTCTCGTCGGGGAGGAAATGCCCCGGACGGTTCCGGAGCCACTCATCAAGTATCCCTCCATCGGCGGTCGGGGGAAACCCGGGCTCATGGGGGACGTCCTTCCGTGGAACCTCCCGCCGTGGCAGAATCCCCCGATCGCCTGGTTTCCGGGACCGGCCCGGGGCCGCGAGGGTCTTTTGAGGTGTCGAAGGGGGTGGCCATGCGTCGGGGTTTTTTCGGGCTCGTCCAGGGCGCGGTGCTGACCGCGTCGGTGTTCGTGGCGTGTGCGGCGGTGCAAGCCGATGAGCCGCCGGCCGGATTCACGGCGCTGTTCAACGGCAAGGACCTCACCGGCTGGCGCGGCGGCGAGACGTTCGACCACCGGAAGCTGCTGGCGATGTCCGCCGACGAGCGGAAGGAGCAGATCCGCAAGTGGACGGCCGCCGATCAGAAGAACTCGATGCTCGAAGTGAGCGAGGCGACGAAGAGGCCGCACTGGTACGTCGAGAACGGCGAACTGGTCAACGATGGCTTCGGGGCCTACGCCACCACCGAGAAGGACTACGGCGACTTCGAACTCCTCGTCGACTACCGGACTGTGCCGAAGGCCGACTCGGGGATCTATCTCCGCGGCGTTCCCCAGGTGCAGATCTGGGATTCGAGTCTCCCCGACCCGCAGAATCTCGGCCTTGCGAAGGGGTCGGGGGGCCTGTGGAACAATTCTCCCGGCGCTCCCGGCAAGGATCCGCTGGTCAAGGCCGACAAGCCGCTCGGTGAGTGGAACCGCTTTCGGATCGTGATGCGCGGCGACAAGGTGTCGGTGTCGCTCAACGAACAGAAGGTCGTCGACGACGCCCGGATGGAAAACTACTACGACCGGGCGGTGTCGGTGCCGGAGAAGGGGCCGATCCAACTCCAGACCCACGGGGGCGAGATCCGCTGGCGAAACATTTTCATCCGGGAACTCTCCGGCGCCGCGAAATGATCCGCTCCGTGTCCCTGCCATCGGTGCTGCAACGGGGGCTCTTGGCCGTCGTAAGTGTCGTCGTGGTTGGTGGCACGGTCACAGGGCAGTCGATCACGGCAACGTCGACCAGACCGGTGGTGCCCCTGTTGTTCGGTGAGGATCGGCTGCCGCTGTGCCGAGTGGTGGTGCGCGTCGAGGGGGAGGGGCCCGCGCCGCGGATCGAGGGGCTGTCGCTGTCGCTTCAGGGCACCGATCGGATCGCCGCCCTGGCGACGCTCGGGGTGGTGACGACGGGGCGCGACGAGGCGATCGCCGCGATTCCCCGAGGGACGACGCTGGCCGCCGACGTCCGCCCGGCCGGCACGATCACGCTCCCGGTCGAGGCCCCCCTCGCCGCCGGTGACAACGTGTTTTGGTGTGTCGGAAGCCTGGCCGCGGAGGCTGATCTCGTCGATCGGATCGCGGTCGCGTGTACAGCGCTCGAGACCTCGGTCGGAAGGATCGTCGTCGCCGACGCGTCGCCCGACGTCCGCCAGCGCGTCGGGATCGCCCTCCGCAGGCACGGGGACGACGGCGTCCACACGACGCGGATCCCCGTGCTCGCGACGACCCCGGCCGGCACGCTCCTGGCAGCCTTCGACCTGCGGCACCGGGCAGCCCGTGACCTCCAAGAGGACATCGACATCGGCCTCTCCCGGAGCACCGATGGCGGCCGTACCTGGGAACCGGTGCGGACGATCATGGACATGGGGGATTACGGTGGCCTGCCGCCCGAGCTCAACGGCTGCAGCGATCCCGGGCTCGTCGTCGACGACCGTACCGGCACGATCCACGCCTTCGCCGTCTGGATGCACGGTAAGCCGGGGAAGCATCAGTGGACCGACGACGGCTCCGAGCCCGGCTTCGAGATCGGCAAGGCGGCGCAGTTCATGGCCGTCCGTTCGGACGACGACGGGCGGACGTGGTCGAAGCCGGAGAACCTCACTCGGTCACTCAAGAAGCCGTCGTGGTGGCTCCTCGCCCCCGCGCCCCAGCAGGGTTTCACACGCCCCGACGGCACGCTCGTGATGCCCGTCCAGGGGCGCAGCGGCGGCGGCCGCCTCGATTCCTTCGCCACGATCATGACGAGCATCGATCACGGCTTCACTTGGAACGTGGCTGCCCCCGGCTACACCGGTGGCAACGAGTGCCAGGCGGCGGAACTCTCCGACGGCTCGATCATGCTCAACGTCCGCAGCGACAAGCAGCGCTTCCGTGGCGTGGCGACGACCGCCGATCTCGGCGCGACCTGGAGCCTCCATCCGACGAGCGACGCGACGCTCATCGAGCCCAACTGCAACGGCAGCCTCAGGGGAATCACGCTCCGCGACGGGCGGCGGCTCCTCCTGTTTGCCAATCCCTGCTCGCAGGAACGCCGCTCGAACCAATCGATCCGCGTCAGCGATGACGACGGCCGGACCTGGCCGGACTCGCGGCGGATCCTCCTCGACGAGGGGCTCGGCCGCGGATATCCGAGCCTTTCGCAATTGGATCCCGACCGGGTGGGGATCGTCTACGAGGGGAGCCAGGCCGACGTCGTCTTTCAGTCGATTCCCATTTCCGATCTCGTCGCCACCCCCTGAGCGGATTTCGTTTCACCATTCCTGGAGTTCCGTCGATCATGAACCTCGTCGAGATGACCTGGCCGGAGGTGTCGGCCCTCTCCAAAGACACTCCGGTGGTGATTCCCGTGGCGGCGATCGAGCAGCACGGGCATCATCTCCCGGTGGTCACCGACAGCCTCCTCCTCGGTGAGATCGTCGCCCGGGTGTCGGCGCGGATGGCGGATCGAGTCCTTTTCGCGCCGCTCCAGTGGCTCGGCAACTCGCATCATCACCTCGACTTCGCCGGCACCGTCTCGGCCTCGCCGCGGGTCTACCTCGATCTCCTCAACGACCTCGTCGAGTGTTTCCTCGCCCATGGTTTCCGGCGGATCGTCCTCGTCAATGGCCACGGCGGCAACGACATCCCTGCCAAGCAGGCGATCTTCGAGATCCGCCAGCGCCACCGCGCCCGTTCCGATCTCCTTCTCCTCATGACGACCTACTGGGGACTCGGCACCCGCCCCTGGGAGCACGACGGCGCCTTCGAGCAGCGTGAGATGGGGCATGCGTGTGAATGGGAGACGTCGATGGTGCTGCGGGCAAGCCCGCATCTGGTGAAGCCGCACGAGTGCCTCGAGACGGTGCCGTTCGGCAATCCCTTCCTGCCCGGGGCTCGGGCGTGGATCACGAAGGAGCGGACGGTGCCGGGGCACATCGGCTCGCCGCAGCGGGCCACGGCCGCCAAGGGGGAACTTCTGTTTTCACTGTTCGCCGCCGACCTGGAGGCCTGGCTGGAACGGGTGCTCCGCTGGGACGGGCATTCCTGGGAGGGCTGAGAGATGCTCGGACTCGGATCGGGGGCGGGGCAAATGCCCCGTCGGGTGGCGCTCATCGCAGGCCTGCTCCTCGCGGCGTCGGCGATCAATTACATGGACCGGCAGACGCTGACGAGCGTCTCGAAGCGCGTCATGGAGGAGTTCTCCCTCACGAACGTGCAATACGGCACCATCGAGGCCTCCTTCGGATACGCTTTCGCCGCCGGTTCGCTCCTCTTCGGTTTCCTCGCCGACAGGGTCAACGTCCGCTGGCTCTATCCGGCGGCGCTCCTTGCCTGGTCTCTCGTCGGATTCGCGACTGGCTGGGCCCGTGACTACGACGAACTTCTCCGCCTGCGGACCGTCCTCGGATTCTTCGAGGCGGCCCACTGGCCCTGTGCGCTCAAGACGACGCAGCTCCTCCTCACGGCCCGCGGCAGGGCGATGGGCAACGGTGTTCTCCAGAGCGGCACGTCGGTGGGGTCGATCCTGACCCCGGTCTTCATGTGGTGGATCATGGTCCAGCAGGGGTTGAGTTGGCGGATCGGCTTCCAGGTCGTGGGGCTCGTGGGCATCGTCTGGATCGTCGGCTGGCTCGCCGCGACGCGAAACGAGGATTTCCACGTCGCCCGTCGAGGGGATGCGGATGGGAGCGGGGAAGCGGTCGACTCAGGTCTCGACACCGTCCGCCGTTGGGCGGCCGTGCTCCTGGTGGTGGTGGTCATCAATACCGTGTGGCAGATCCTCCGGGCCTGGATCCCTCTCATCCTCCAGAAGCAGTACGGCTACGGCGAGACGACGACGCTCTGGTTCAACGCCGCCTGGTTCGCCGTCGCCGACGTCGGCTGCCTCGCCGCCGGCTGGCTGGCATGGCGGCTGGCCGGGAAGGGGTGGACGGTGAAGTGGTCGCGCGTGGCGACCGTGGCGTGTTGCTGCGTCCTCTGCCTGGCTTTGGCGGCGGTGCCCTGGATCTCCGCGGGGCCGCTGCTCCTGACTCTGTTTCTCGTCGCCGGGGCCGGAACGCTCGGCCTGTTCCCCATCTACTACTCCTTTACCCAGGATGTCTCGCGTCACCACATCGGCCTCGTCACCGGAATCGCGAGCTTCTTCGGATGGGTGGCGTCGGCCCGCTTCCAGAAACTCTTCGGATGGCTCGCCGACGAGACGAAGTCTTATTCGGTCGGCATCGCCGCCGCAGGCGCCGTGACGCTCGTCGCCCTCGCTGCCTGGGCGCTCCTCTGGCCGGAGGATCGGGCCGACGCATCGGCCACCGCTGCGGAGCCCGTCGCCTGACCGCCGAGGATGTACCGTTCGTTGTTCCCCACTCCCCGAGGTGCCGCATGGGTCCGCTGTTGCCGTCGCCAATCTCCCGCCGTGATCTCCTCGCTGCCGGTGCGGCCGGCCTCATGGCCGGCGTCGCCGCCCCCCGCTCACTCGTGGCGGCGGACGCCGTCACTGCCGGCCCGCGCAAGAAGATCGCCGTCCTCGGCACGGTGATCTTCGAACACTCCCACACCCAGCACATCCTCGACCGGCTGGCGAGCGGCTATTCCTGGCAGGGGCGCTGGCAGGAGCCGAGGCTCGACGTGGCGGCGGTCCACATCGCGCAGTTTCCGGAGGGGGATGGGAAGGAGAAGAAGCCCGACCTCGGCAGGCAGCGGATCGCCCGCTACGGCCTCAAGAGCTTTCCCACGGTGCGCGAGGCGCTCACGCTCGGCACGGACAAACTGGCCGTCGATGGCGTCGTGATCATTGCCGAGCATGGCGACTACCCGAAGAACGAGAAGGGGCAGACGCGCTACCCGCGTTACGAGTGGTTCAAGGAATGCGTGAAGGTGTTCGAGGACTCCGGTCGGTCGGTGCCGGTGTTCAACGACAAGCATCTCTCCATCGAATGGGGCGAGTGTGCCGAGATGGTCGCCGATGCCCGTCGGCTCGGATTTCCGTTCCTCGCCGGCTCGTCGCTCCCGGTCACGGTCCGCCAGCCGGCGATCGACATGCCGCTCGACGTGCCGCTCCTCGAGAGTGTCTGCATGTGCTACGGCGGCGTCGATAGCTACGACTTCCACGGTCTGGAGACGGCCCAGTGCATGTCGGAACGGCGCCGCGGCGGCGAGGTGGGGATTCGCTCGGTTCATGCCCTCCGCGGCGAGAAGCTCTGGGAGACGCTCGCCGGCGGTGATCGCGAGGTCACGCGCCGACTGATCGTGGCGGCCTTGAACCGCAGCCACAATCTTCCGGTCGAGGGGGGCTGGATGACGGCGCCGGTGACGTTCGACTGGGCCCGGAAAGCCCTTGCCGACTCGACCGGTTATCTCATCGACCACCGTGACGGTTTCCGGACGACGATGATCATGGCCCCGCTTCGCGACTTCACCTACGCCGGCCTGCGGACCGACACCGGGGAGATCGTCAGCTGCCTCATGCATCTGCCGATGCCGCAGTACGGCGCGACGACGGCCGACTTCTTCCATCCTCTCACGCGTCATATCGAAACGTGTATCCTCGAAAACCGGGAGCCCTATCCGGTCGAGCGGACGCTGCTCACCTCCGGGATGGTGATCGGCGGCGTCGAATCGCTCGCCGCAGGGGAGACCCCTTACGCGACGCCGCAGATGGGGATCGTCTACCGGGCCCCGCGCGAATCGACGTATTGGCGAGACTGACGTCAGAAACGACATGGCGTAGAGCCACAGCCTGGAGCCTCGGTGGCATCGGCCTGCGGCGTCGGA
>JBIIQL010000113.1:0-8527 GCA_044342095.1 Pirellulales bacterium | reverse complement strand
GCGCTACCACTCCGATCCCGAGGCCGCCACGCGCTGTCGGGCGCACGCCCGGGGGTTCTCCTGGCAGCGGATGGCCCGCGGCTACGCCGAGGTCTACGCCAGCCTGGTGCCGGCGGCGCTGCGTCGCAGTGCCTGAAGCGGGCGTGTCGGGCGCCGCAGATCGGGGGAAATCTCCGAGGGCTTGCGAGGGCTGAAGGCGCGCGGAAATGGCCTTGGGCTTCCGCCCCCCCCCTGCTACCGTCCGCGCCGGAAGTCCCGGCCTGGGTGTGTACCCCGGCTGAGAGACTGCCCGACCCAGCCACGGATGGCGAGAGCATGGCCACGACACCAGGAAAAGCTTCGATGCAGCGGCGCGCGTTGATCACCGGGGTGACCGGTCAGGACGGCTCCTACCTTGCGGAACTCCTCGTCTCGAAGGGCTACGCCGTTCACGGGCTGCGGCGCCGATCGAGCACGTTCGGCACGGAGCGGATCGAGCACCTCATCCGCGGCAACGATCCCTGCGTGGAACTCCACTACGGCGATCTTTCCGACGCCAGTGGCCTGGCACGTCTCATCCGCCAGATCCGTCCGCACGAGGTCTACAACCTCGCTGCCCAGAGCCACGTGCGCGTCAGCTTCGACCAGCCGGCCTACACGGCCGATGTGACTGCCGTCGGCACGCTTCGCCTCCTCGAGGCCCTCCGCGACGTCCAAGACGACACCGGCGAGCAGATCCGCTTCTATCAGGCCTCGAGTTCGGAGATGTACGGCAAGGTGGTCGAAACGCCCCAGAAGGAGACGACCCCCTTCTATCCGCGCTCGCCCTACGGCGTCGCCAAGGTGTACGGACACTGGATCACGGTCAACTACCGCGAGAGCTACGACCTCCATGCCTCGTGCGGCATCCTCTTCAATCACGAGAGCCCGCGCCGCGGCGAGACGTTCGTGACCCGGAAGATCACCCGCGCGGCGGCCCGCATCAAGCTCGGTATGCAGGAGAAGCTCCACCTCGGCAATCTCGACGCCAAGCGTGACTGGGGCTTCGCCGGCGACTATGTCGAGGCGATGTGGCTGATGCTCCAGCAGCCCGAGGCCGACGATTACGTCGTCGCCATGAACGAGCTCCATACCGTCCGCGAGTTCTGCGAGCTCACGTTCGCCAGGCTCGACCTCGATTACCGCGATTTCGTCGAGGTCGATCCGCGCTACTTCCGTCCGGCGGAGGTCGATCTCCTTCTCGGCGACGCCACGAAGGCCAACACGAAGCTCGGCTGGACGCCACGGGTGTCGTTCCAAGAGCTCGTCGAGATGATGGTCGATGGCGATCTCGAGCTGGCCCGGCGCGAGCGGAATGCCGGTGGCGTGACCGTCTCCCAGCACCGGATGGTGGCCTGATCATGGGGGCGACGCGCGACATCGGCGCACGGCTCCTCGGAGGCCTTCGCGAACTCGAGCGCCACTGGATCCGACCCCTCGGGCAGCGGCTGCGTCCTCCGCGCGCCTGCCGGCAAAAGGCCCGGGGAAGCGATCCGGAGGCCGAGGAGCTGATCGTCGCCCTCCTCCGGGCACGGTTGCGCGGCGGTGATGCCGACGGTGCATCCGAGGCCGAACTGCTCGCGGCGGTCTCTCCTGGATCCGATCTCGGGGCGCTCGTGCGGGCGCTCGTCGACGTTCCTCAGGCACGCGTGCACGCCGACGTCGAGCCGCTCCGCAAGGTGGCCTGATCCCCGCTGTCGGTCGGTGGAGATATTATCCCTGACCATTCGATGGCGGGGCACCTTTCCTTCCGTCTGCCGATGCGACGGCACCCTCCACGATGCTTGTCTACGCCGACCTCCGTTGCCTCCAGGATCCCGGCTTCGCCCGCCGTGGCATCGGCTCGCACGCGGCCTTTCTCCTGGCGGCGGCCCGGTCGCTGCGGCGCGGGGAAGTGACGATCATCGGCCTTGCCGATCCCGCGCTGGGGTCGCCCCCCGCCGAAATCTCCGCCCTCTGCGACAGCGTCCAATACGCGTTCGCACCGCGCCCCGGTGAGCCGGCCGTGTTCCTCTGGCTCTCGCCGATGACGCACGACACCCGGCTGGTCGCCCGATTGTTCGACCGGCCCGAGATTCTCCCCTGCGCGGTCGTCTACGACTTCATCCCCCTCCTCGACCCCGATCGTTATCTCGCCGGCCGCGGTCCGCTGCTCTCTTACGCGGCTGCGATGGAGTGGCTGGGGGCGGCGGGGATGTTCCTGCCGATCTCCTCCTCCGTCGGCTGCGAGGTCGTCGCCCGGCTGGCAGTCGATCCTGAAAACGTGGCCGTCACCGGCGTTGCCCTGCGGGGGGCGTTCGCGCGCCGTCAGGCTGGTGGCACGCCGTCGCCGCGGCCGGCGGGTGCCCCCGGGCGGTATGTGATGTTTGTCGGTGGCCCCGATCCGCGAAAGAATCTCGAGACGGTGGTGACGGCGCTGGGGCGAACTCGTGGCCCCGATCCCGCCCTCGTGATCGCCGGCGGCTATCCCGAGCGGTGGCGGCGACGGGTGGAACGGATCGCCGCCAAGGCCGAAGGGCGGACGACGAATCGTCCTGTCCGCCTCACCTTCCTCGACCACGTCAGCGACGAAGAACTCGCCGGTTGGTACGGCCACGCGGAGGCGACGGTCGTCGCCTCGCGGGCGGAGGGATTCTCGATGCCGGTGATCGAGGCAATGGCCTGCGGCTCGCCGGTGATCGCCTCCGACATCCCCTGCCACCGTGAACTCGTCGCCGATCCTGCCGACCGCTTCGCCCCCGACGCCCCCGACGAACTCGCCGCCCGGCTGCAGGCCCTGATGGCCGACGCCCGCGCCCGGGAGGCGGTCATCGCGGCGCAGCGACCGACGCCGGAGCGCTTCACCGCGGCCCGCGTGGCGGAGCGGTTCGCCGCGGCCCTCGAGCTGCGGATGCCGGTGCATGCCCGCCGGGCTCGGAAGGCCGTGGCGGCCCGCCGTCCGGTGATCGCGCTGGTGTCCCCCTTCCCCCCGGACCGTTCCGGCGTCGCCGATTACACGCGGCGCACGGTCGCGGCGCTCGCGGCGCGGGCCGACGTCGACGTCTGGACCGATCAACCGGAGCCGGTGGCCGATGCCCACGTGCGGGCCTTCCACGGCATCGGCAGCGCGGCTTGGCTGCGTCCCGATTACGACGCCACGGTGGCGGTCCTCGGCAATTCCTCGTTCCATGCCCCGATCCTCGCCGGGCACCTCCGCCATGGCGGCCCGTGCATCCTCCACGATTCGAGGCTCCTCGATCTCCATGCCTGGTGGCATGGCATCGAACGGACGCGGTTGATTGCCGAGGCCGAATTGCGTCGTCCCGTGACGGAGGCCGAGGTGCGGCATTGGACGCGCCATCAGGGGGAGATCCCCACGCTGTTCCTCTCGGACGTGGCGCGGGCCTCCGCGCCGCTGTTCGTGCACAGCCGGGCGCTGGCCGATCATGTCGCGCGGCTCTACGGGGTGGAGGCGGTCCATCTCCCCTTCGCCCTCCTCCGCGAGTTCACACCGCGGGAGACCGCCGCTGCATCGCGGCAGCGGGCCCGGGCAACGCTCGGGATTCCGGAGGGGCGGACGGTGATTGCCACCCTCGGAATCTATGACACCACGAAGGCTCCGGAAGTCTGTGCGGAGGCGATCGCCCGGCTCCGCGCCACGGGGCGCGATGCGCATCTGGTGTTCGTGGGGGACGCCGGGCGCACCGCCGAGCCGGTCTTGCGCCGCGCCGCCGAAGCCGGTGCCGCAGAGGCCGTCCACTTCACGGCCGAGTGGATCGACGACGCGACCTGGCGGACATGGCTCCTCGCCGCCGATGGCGCGATCCAGCTCCGCACGCACCGCTTCGGCGGGATCTCGGGCGCGCTGATGGACTGCATCGCCGCGGGGGTGCCGACGGTGGCCAACGAGGATCTCGCCGCGGCGCTCGACGCCCCCTCGACCGTCGCTCGGGTGCCGGACACCTTCGACGCCGAAGCGGTGGCGGCCGCGCTCGGGGCGATGCTCGCGCGGGGGGACGGACGCGACGAGGGAGCAAGAGTCCGCTACTGCACCGAGCATTCGATGGAAAACTACGTCAGCGGACTCCTCGCCGCGCTCGGCATCGACGGGGATCGGATGTCGTCCGGCCGCTCGGGCTCTGGATGTCGGGTGGCTTGAAGCCAGGCCCGCTCATCGAAGCGCAGGGCGCGTTCCCCCCAACAGCCCACTCTCCCTGCTTCTCCGCGGCAGGAATCGTCCGGCAACTCCCCGGCCCTCCCCGCTCTCCCCGCTTCGCGCGAGTTCGGAAGCGGTGGCGGAGGGATGCAATCCGACGGGGGTTTCCAGCCGATATCCCCTCCACGGGATTGGACCGACACCGGGATGGGTCGATCCGCGCTCACTCGTCGCGCCGACACCTTCATGCCACTCAAACTACCGCTCCGTGATCGTGCAGCCCTCCCCCGGGTCGTCATCGACCTGGAGAAGGTGCGTCATGCCAATTGCGGACTGGGACGATTTTGCCGGTATCTCGCCGAAGGAATCCTGTCGGCGTCCGGCCGCGGCATCGAGCCGGTCCTGTTCCTGCCGCCGCGGGGCGACATGAGCCGGCCGACGGTGCGTCATTTCCACGACGGCGCGGTCGAGCACATCGACGTCAGTCCCTGGCGGAAGGAGTCGTTCGCCAGGTTCCTCAGGCCGCTGGTGCGTCCCTTCCGTGCCGACGGCGGTTACGACCTCTGGCACGTCACCAGCCAGTCGTCGAAATACCTGCCGCTCGACCCGAGCGTGCCGGTCGTCCTCACGATTCACGACCTCAACTTCCTCCACGACGAGCGTCACCGGAGCCGGCCGGCGGCCGTCCGCCGCAAACTCGCCGCCGTGCAGGCGAAGGTGGATCGGGCGGCAGCGGTGGTCACGATCTCGAGATTCGTCGCCGACGACGTGCGCGAGTGGCTCGAGCTCCGCGGCAAGCCGCTCCACGTCGTCCCCAACGGACTGCCCCCGGCGGCCGTCGCCTCTCCTGTCAGGCCGTCGTTCCTCACGCCGGGGCCGTTCCTGCTCACCGTCGGGGCGGCGTTGCCGCACAAGAATTGCCACGTCCTCCTCGGAATGATCGCGCGGACGAGCGATCTGCGGCTGGTGATTGCCGGCCGCAAGGCGACGCCGTACGGTGCGTTCCTGGAAGAAGAGGTAGCCCGGCTCGGTCTGGGCGACCGCGTGCTCATGCCGGGCGAGGTGTCCGACGGCGACCGGCAGTGGCTCTACGAACACTGCGACGCGTTCCTCTTCCCCTCGCTCACCGAGGGCTTCGGGTTCCCCGTCCTCGAAGCGATGCAGTGCGGCCGGCCGGTGTTCGCCGCGCGGCGGACGAGTCTCCCCGAAGTGGCCGGCGATCGGGCCGGTTGGTGGGACACCTTCGAGCCCGACAGTATGCTCCGGGTGGTGCGTGAGGGACTCGAATCCTCCCGCTCGACGCCCGGTTTCGCCGCGGCTCAAGTGGCCCACGCCGCCACGTACACGTGGGAGCGGGCTGCCGCCCGTTACCTCGACGTCTACGACGAAGTCCTCGAGCGGAAGGCAGCCTGAGCATGCGAGTCATGGTTACCGGTGGCGCGGGATTCATCGGCAGTCATGTCGCCGATGCCCTGCTGGCTGCGGGGCACGAGGTCGGGGTGATCGACGACTTGTCGACCGGGTCGCGCGACAATCTCCCCGCCGCGGTGCCGCTCCACGTCGTCGACATCCGCGATCGTGCCGCGGTCCTGGCCTCCTTCGCGGCCTTCCGCCCCGACGTCGTCTGCCACCAAGCGGCGCAGATGTCGGTGAGCCGGTCGGTCCGCGAGCCGCTGTTCGATGCCGAGGTGAACGCCGTCGGCCTCATCAACGTCCTCGATGCCGCGGTGGCCCAGAAGTGCGGTCGGGTCGTGTTCGCCTCATCGGGCGGGGTGCTCTACGGGGAGCAGACGCGCCCGGCGCCCGAGGAGACGCCCGCCGATCCGGTCAGCCCCTACGGGATCACGAAGTGGGTCGGCGAGCGGTACCTCAAGTTCTACGCGGCCGAACATGGCCTCGCGGCGATGGCGCTGCGCTACGCGAACGTCTACGGCCCGCGGCAGAATCCGCACGGTGAGGCGGGGGTGGTGGCGATCTTCCTCAAGCGCTACCTCGCCGGCCAGGCGGCCACGATCAACGGCGACGGCCACTACGTCCGCGACTATGTCTATGGGGAGGACGTCGCCCGCGCGAATCTCCTCGCCCTGACCGCTTCCGACGCAGCCGTCCCTCGCGGGCAACTCACGAGCCTCAACATCGGCACGGGCATCGGCACCGACGTCGTCGTCCTCGAGAAACGGATTCGCGACGGCCTCGTCGGCGTGATGAAGGAGGCGGGACGGACGGCCTCGTATCCGGCGCCGCTCCATGGCCCGGCCCGCCCCGGCGACCTCCGCTCGAACCTCGTCGATGCCTCCCGCGCCGACGCGGTCCTCGGCTGGCGGCCTGACGTCGGGCTCGAGGAGGGAATCGGCCGGACGGCGGCGTGGTTCGTGGCGCAGCACGTGGCAGGCTGATGGACGGATGGGCATGGGTGGGCAGGAGGGCGCGAAAGCGCGAAGACGAAACATGGCACGCATCCACCGACCAGAACCGACGGCGCTCGTCTGCGGCATCAGCGGCCAAGACGGTGCCTACCTCGCCGCCCACCTTCTCGATCAGGGGTATCGGGTCGTGGGGACGAGCCGCGATCCGGCGACGTGTGACCGTCGCGGCCTTGCGGCACTCGGTCTCGAGCGACATGTCTCGATCAAGGCGCTCGAGCCGTCCGACCTCGAGGCCACCGTCGCGCTTCTCGAGTCAATCCGCCCCGACGAGATCTACAACCTCTCCGGCCAGTCGTCGATCGCGCTGTCGTTCCAGCAGCCGGCGGCGACGTTCCAGAGCATCGCCGGCTCGACGGTGAATCTCCTCGAGGCGGTCCGGGTGACGGGCCTGCCGACGCGGCTGTTCTTTGCCGGATCGACGGCGATGTACGGCGACAACGCCGGCGAGCCGGTCGACGAAACGACCACGGCCCGCCCTTCCGATCCCTATTCCCTGGCGAAGTTCGCCGCCTTTGCCCAGGTCGAGCAGTACCGGCGCCTCCATGGGCTGTGGGCGTGCACGGGGATCCTTTCCAACCACGAGAGCCCGCTCCGTCCGGAGCGCTTCGTGACCCAGAAAATCACCGCCGGCGCCTGCCGGATCGCCGCCGGCGACACCGAGCCGCTCGCGCTTGGCGACCTCTCCGTGGAGCGTGACTGGGGTTGGGCGCCGGAGTACGTCGTGGCGATGCACGCGATGCTCCAGACCGAGAGCCCTGAGGATCTCGTCCTCGCCACCGGGGTTTCGGTGGCGCTCGAGACGTTCGTCGCCGAGGCGTTCGACCGTGTCGGGCTCGATTGGCGGCACCATGTCGTCTGCGACGAGCGGTTCCTCCGCCGCGACGAGGTCCGCCGCCTCCGCGCTGATCCTGGTCGGGCGGCCAAAGCGCTCGGATGGCGCGCCGAGACGACGGTCGGCGAGGTGGCCAGGAAGATGGTCGAAGCGCGTCTGTTCCGCGATCAGGCCGCCATCCGCCGGGCAGCCTGACCCCGCGCCTTGTCGTCTTCGGCCGCGGCTGGCGGGCTCAATGGCCGCACGGGCAGGCTGCGGAGGCGTCGGCAGGCGTGGATTCGGTGTCGGTCGCCGCTGAGGTGGCAGGGCACGTTCCGGCGTGGGGGCCACAGCAGAGCCCGCGGCCGGCATCGGTGCAAATCCGCCGCATGAGCGCCGAAGAGGCGAGGTAGTTCTTGAAGCGGTGGCTGGGGCCGACGATCCCGGCGCAGTCGACCTGGCTGAAGCCGATGCCGCGGGGGATCCAGGCCGCCGGCATGCCGTCGTGTCCGAGGGCCTCGGTCCGCAGCGAGCGGTCGACGTACTCGAAGAACCGCAAGGCGATGTCGTCGGAGTTGTAGAGGACCGTGAGGCGGTCGATGCAGGGGAGCGTTTCCCGGTAGGGACCGCGCGGGGCGAAGGCATCCTGACGGACCGCCCCTGCGACGAGGACGAGGTGGAGCGGGGCGGTGCGGTCGGTCCAGGTCTGCACGTCGCTGCGTCCGGCGGCCTCGGCGTGGACGAGATCCTCGAGGGCCTCGAGGGCGACAAGCGCTCCGTAGCTGTAGCCGACGATCGCCACCGGGCGGTCGGGTTCCACCTGCGAGAGAAGCCAGGCGAGGTAGTGCCCTTCGGTGACGGCCCGCTCGTACTTCGCTCGGCTGTCGCGGAGAAGGATTCCCTGCTTGTCGCTCGGCCAGGAGAAGATCACGGTTCGGGCGTTGGCCGCGTCGGCGCAGGTAGCACACGTCCGGGCGGCGAGGAGGAGGCCCTGTTCACGCGCCGAGCCACGGTCGTAGCGGTTACCGTGGATGAAGACGAGCAGGGGCTGCCGCGGGTTCTCAAGAAGCCCGCTGAGATCGGTCTTCTGCCAGCAGCCGCGGGCGTCGAGTCGTTCCACGCCTGGATGCGCGACGG